>NZ_JACDRR010000032.1 GCF_013449375.1 Pectobacterium sp. CFBP8739
CCGCCTGACAAGCGCTAAATGCAAAAAAATTATCGTTTGTCTACTATTCACCCACAAAGCCATCAAAGTGGTAGTTTTTCCAGCGAATCGAAGCCATAACGCTGCAATATTGGCCACAGCGTCGCGACTTTAGGTGTAATCGTCAGGCAATAAACCAGATTCTTATCTGTCGAAAGCGGTGGATTATCCAGATTAGCAATGAGCCACGCGGTTCTTCTGGCAATCGCGGCACCGGAATCGACAAGACGCGTGCCATCTGGCAATGCCGCTTTCAGCTCTTCTGCTAACAACGGAAAATGCGTACAACCTAGTACAACCGTATCTGGCGGCTCCGGTAAACGCAGCCAGGGACGTAGAATTTTTTGCAGTTCGGAAATGGAAATCGTCTCCCCCTGCAATTTCGCTTCTGCCAATTCAACCAGCTCTGACGACCCCAGCGACAAAATCTGGCAATCCGTCGCAAAACGGGCAATCAGTTCGTGCGTATAGGGGCGTTGAACCGTTGCGCGCGTCGCCAGTAGGCCAACAACGCCGTTGCGCGTCAGCTTAGCTGCCGGCTTCACCGCAGGAACGACTCCCACGACAGGGAAAGTAAAACGCTCACGTAACGCTGGAAGGGAGATCGTACTCGCCGTATTACAGGCAATCACAACCAGTGCGAGCTGATGGCGTAGTTGAACTGCGTTAACAATCTCAACTACGCGCTCGATAATAAACTGCTGTGATTTCTCACCATAGGGAAACGCTTCGTTATCGAATGCGTATATATAGTGAAGATCCGGCAAAAGTTGCCGGATTTCATCATAAACAGACAGCCCGCCTACGCCGGAATCGAAGACCAGAACCGTAGGACGGGATGGCAGGTTAGAAGGTATAGCTTCCGGTGAGATAGTATTCTCGCCCTGCCGTGCGGTAGCCATATGCCGTCTCATAATCTTTATCAAACAGGTTGGCGATTCTACCACGAACTGTCAGATGAGAGGTGATCGGATATGAGGCTGCGAGATCCACAGTGCTATAACTTGGCAAGCGGCGCTGTTTAGCATTCCATAATGTAGGACTGTTATCATATCGCTTACCGTTGTACTGATAGGAAATATTCACATCAATATCAAACATCGTCCAATCAACCTGATATGAGGCTTTTTGTTTAGAACGACGTGGTAATACTGTATTATCTGAATCACGGCGAGGATCTAAGTATTCAAGAGTAAATCGATGACTCAGGATCCCTGTATCAATATTGCCTGCCCATTCGATACCTTTAATCGTCGCCTTGTCGGTATTGAAATACTTATTCGTAATACCATCAAAATCGATCAGATTATTAATTTCATTGTGATAAGCCGATAGTCGCCATGATAACGCACCTGTCAATCCTTCAAGACCCGCTTCCCATTGTGACGACTCTTCCGCTTTAATATCTTTGCTCCCCCAGGCTCCATATATTTGTCCAAATGCTGGTGCCCGGAATGCCGTACCATAAGACAAAGTAAAGCGATAATCAGGTACAAACTCCCACCCCAACCCAGACTGCCAAGTATTATGACGACTATACTGGGTACTATCATCAGTACGAACAGCACCTTCCAGCGTTAACTGCTCGAAATAGCGTTGTTGAGCCGTCAAATACAGTCCGGTATTTTCACGCGAATGGAATTCGCTACTCGTTCCAGGCTTTTTCTCTTCTCTACGCCAATCCACGCCGCCGCTGACTGTACCTGAACCAACCTGCAGTGTATTTCCCCATTGCATACTGCGCTGGGTAATTTCATCCATCGAATACCCTGGGAAATAGTTACCAGTTTCCGCCGTATAATTGTAGTCCTTATATGTCTGATAACTACCGACTAACTGAGAATTCAAACCGTCGTGTTGAAATCGGAAGCCGGTATCAAAATTCTGAGAATACAATTGACGTTTATCGGAACTACCAGCAAAAACCTGATCATAATCCGTCGTATTGCTGTATCCATAAGAACGAAAGAAACCATTCAAGCTATCACTAAATCGATGTTCTATACTGCCCCAAATCGATTTACTGCGAAAACCGTCTCTATCCGCATCAGCGGGAACCGAAGAAGAAGGATAAACGTTATATCCTTGCGTTTCTTCAAACGCACCAGCCAATGTCACAGAAGTATTCTCCCCCAGATGTTGGCGAATGTTTCCATCATAAATCTGGTAATGCCGCGACCCCATCCCTGATTCTAGTTTTCCACCTTCATCCTCTTTTTGAGTAACAATATTAACAACGCCACCAATTGCTTCCGGCCCATAAACGGCAGAACGAGGACCGCGAATATATTCGATTCTCTGTACTAAGGATAAAGGTATTTGACTAAAATCGATGCTCCCCGTCACGCCAGGAGAAGCCATACGGATGCCATCAACTAAGACCAAAACATGACTGGAGTTGGTTCCACGAACAAACATTGAGCCTAGTTGTCCTCGGCCACCATTCTCAGCAATATCCACCCCAGGCAAACGACGCATGACATCTGTCAGACTTTTCGCCTGCCAGCGGTCAATATCTTCACGAGCGACCACATCAATGGGCGCCAACACCGAAGACACCGGCTGTGCGAAACGATTGGCCGTTACAACCATGTCATCGGTATTTTTTTCCGATGACGAATTTGGAGATGAACTGTTTTCCTGCGCCCAGCCAGAAAATGCCGTGACGGAAAGCGCCGTCAGCAGCGAAATTTTTTTAATCATTGTTAAAGCATCCGAGAAATAATAAGGATGCCGCAGGCTCTGTTAATAGCACGCGATATGCAGAACCAATTGCGACGTATTCCGGCAGGTCTTCGGGCTTGGATGCCGTTGTCCCACAAATCGTCAACGACGGTAGGGGATACAACGAAAGCGATGACTTCCCATCCTCAAAAGTTGAAGACAGTGTCTGCATAATAATGCTATCGCCGGGGCATTCCTTACCGCTGCGCGTCAGCTCCAGATTTACACTGGATTCCCTTTTAACTTGTGGTACAAGGCCGGACGCTCATCCTACAATCGCGAATTGTGGAAGTCTAGACTTCTATATCATTACAGGATAATCACGTAACAAAACTGGACATCCTGGCCGGATTCCCTACAATTCCCAGCCAATAACACCCTTTTAGACGCTGTTGACGAGAAAATCATGACGCCAGAAATCCTGCCCATCGAACAATACGACGACCAGCTTGCAGAGAAAACCGAGCGTCTGCGTGGGCTAATGGCACAGTTCAATGCACCAGAGCCTGTCGTCTTCCGTTCTCCCGTCAGCCACTATCGGATGCGTGCCGAATTTCGCATCTGGCACGAGGGTGACGAGCTTTACCACATCATGTTTGACCAGCAAACCAAACAGCGTATTCGGGTCGACCGCTTTCCGGCAGCCAGCGAGTTAATCAATCGCCTGATGCCGGCGCTGCTTGCCGCCATTCAGCCCGATGCCGTCCTGCGCCGCAAACTGTTTCAGATAGACTATCTGTCCACCCTGAGCGGCGAAGTGATCGTTTCACTGCTGTATCACCGCGCTCTGGATGAGGAGTGGCAGGAGCATGCCCGTGCACTGCGCGATAGCCTGACAGCGCAGGGTTTCCGTCTACAACTGATTGGCCGTGCGACAAAAACCAAAATCTGCCTCGACCGCGATTATGTCGATGAATGCCTGCCAGTTGCGGGGCGGGATATGATTTACCGCCAGGTAGAAAACAGCTTCACGCAGCCGAATGCGGCAATCAATATTCAGATGCTGGAATGGGCGCTGGACGCGACAGCAGGGTCGACAGGGGATTTGCTGGAGCTGTATTGCGGTAACGGCAATTTTTCACTCGCGCTGGCAAGAAATTTCGAACGTGTACTGGCAACCGAGATCGCCAAGCCATCCGTTGCGGCAGCACAATATAATATCGCGGCGAACCAGATAGAGAACGTGCAGATTATCCGTATGGCAGCAGAAGAATTTACGCAAGCCATGCAAGGCGTGCGTCAGTTTAACCGCCTACAGGGCATCGATCTGAAGAGCTACCAGTGCGAGACCATTTTTGTTGACCCGCCGCGCAGCGGGCTGGATGACGAAACGGTGAAACTGGTTCAGGCGTATCCACGTATTCTTTATATTTCCTGCAACCCGGAAACGCTAAGCCATAACCTACAAACGCTCTCGGAAACCCACAACATTCGCCGTCTGGCGCTGTTCGATCAATTCCCTTACACCCACCATATGGAGTGCGGCGTGCTGTTGGAAAAACGTCAGTAACGCATGCAAGCTGGCGGGCTACCCTGCCAGCATCACCGGCTATAACGTCTCGCTCTCGTCTGCGGATACGGAATCCGACTCTTTTCTGCGGCGCAGTTTCAGGCCAATCCAGAAAACCAACACCACGCACAGGATTGACGGAATAAAGTTCGATCCAATGGCGGGGTATTCCACACGCACGATGGTACTGTAGATCAATATTCCCAGTAGAAAGCTGGCCGCTGCCAGCATCGGAATACCTTCCGGCATACTGTGGTGCAAATAGCGTTGATGCAGGCAGTAAATGGACAAGGCCAGCGCAATCAGGGGAAAAATCGAAAACGGAACAATACTACTGAACAAAGCGGCGAATGCGCCATTGACGGATAAGCCCGTCATCAACGCCAGTACCAGCGTGCCTTTTTCTTGGTGAGGTTTTTCTGTCATGGTTTCTCCCTTTTCATGTTGTTGGTATAGAGGATTTATGGCACGGTAAAACTACTATCGTGTTCTTTTCTGTACCAGTAATACGCCCCTTTGGCGATCATCCGCAGTTGCAGTACCAGCCGTTCTTCCAGTTGTTTACGTTGCTCCAGAGAAACATCCAGCGCCTCTGCTCCCGCACTGAAAACAATGGTCACCATCGCTTCCGACTGCGCTTCTGCGAAGCTACGGGGAATATGGTTTTCTACCTCAAGGTAATCCGCCAGTTCAGCGATAAAATGCTGAATTTCGCGCGCAACTGCCGCACGGAAAGCCGCCGACGTTCCTGAGCGCTCACGCAGCAACAGCCGGAACGCATTAGGATTATTGCCGATAAATTCCATGAAGGTGGCAACCGACGTCCTGATTACGCTACCGGTCTTGGCAATACGCTGCCGAGCTTGTCGCATTAACTGGCGCAGCATCAGCCCGCTTTCGTCAACCATTGTCAGCCCCAGTTCATCCACGTCACGAAAATGACGATAAAAAGATGTCGGCGCGATACCCGCTTCACGGGCAACTTCACGCAGGCTCAGGCTGGCAAAACTGCGCTCAGCGCTTAACTGGCTAAATGCAGCTTCAATAAGGGAACGACGAGTCCGTTCTTTTTGTTGTGCTCTGACACCCATTATGCTGCCCAAATGATCTACTCCCCTTTCCAGAGGGGCACTATAGCAAATTTTATTGTCCGCAGAATGAGACAAAGTTTGCCATATTAAGAATGTGAGAATCTGTTTCCATAGTAAAGGCAGGGATGATTGGGTTCTGCCGTCGTCGATGTTACAATGCACAATGTTACAGTCGCGTTATTAATTTGTATAAAAACAGGTTTAACCTACCATGACTCTACAACATCAATTCGATTATGATGCCATTGTGATTGGTTCCGGTCCCGGCGGTGAAGGTGCAGCAATGGGATTGGCCAAGCACGGTGCCAAAATTGCGGTGATTGAACGTCACTACAATGTCGGCGGCGGCTGTACCCACTGGGGTACGATTCCTTCCAAAGCCCTCCGCCACGCCGTCAGCCGTATTATCGAGTTCAATCAAAACCCCCTCTACAGTGACAACTCCCGCATTATCCGTTCCTCATTTTCCGACATCCTGCGCCACGCCGACAGCGTAATTGGTCAGCAAACCCGTATGCGACAAGGATTTTATGAGCGTAACCAGTGCGAGTTGTTTTCCGGTGAAGCCAGCTTCATCGATGCACATACGATTGCCGTTCACTACCCAGACAACACCCATGAAACGCTGACCGCCGCGAATATCATTATCGCGACCGGTTCACGTCCGTATCATCCGGCAGACGTCGACTTCAATCACCCGCGTATTTACGACAGCGACTCGATTCTGCAACTCGACCATGAGCCCCAGCACGTCATCATCTATGGCGCGGGCGTTATCGGCTGCGAATATGCTTCTATCTTTCGCGGCCTGAGCGTGAAGGTCGATTTAATCAATACCCGCGATAGGCTGCTGGCGTTTCTCGATCAGGAAATGTCGGATGCCCTGTCCTACCATTTCTGGAACAACGGCGTGGTGATTCGCCACAACGAAGAGTTCGAGAGTATTGAAGGGCTGTCTGACGGCGTTATCGTTAATCTGAAGTCAGGCAAAAAGATGAAGGCGGACTGCCTGCTTTATGCCAACGGACGCACGGGGAATACGGAAACGCTGGGGCTGGAGAATATTGGCCTGAGCACCGACAGCCGCGGCCAGCTCAAGGTCAACAGCATGTACCAGACGGCGCTGGCACATATTTATGCCATTGGCGATGTCATCGGCTATCCCAGCCTGGCATCTGCGGCGTACGATCAAGGGCGACTCGCCGCACAGGCGATCATCAAAGGCGATGCCAGCGCGCATCTGATCGAAGATATCCCAACCGGCATTTATACCATCCCAGAAATCAGCTCCGTGGGGAAAACCGAGCAAGAGCTCACTGCAATGAAAGTGCCTTATGAAGTCGGGCGGGCACAGTTCAAACATCTGGCACGGGCGCAGATTGTTGGGATGAATGTGGGGAGTTTGAAGATTCTGTTTCACCGTGAAACGAAACAGATTCTGGGTATTCACTGCTTTGGTGAGCGCGCTGCGGAGATTATCCACATCGGGCAGGCCATCATGGAACAAAAAGGTGAAGGCAATACTATCGAATATTTCGTTAATACTACCTTCAACTATCCAACCATGGCAGAAGCGTATCGCGTAGCGGCGCTGAACGGGCTTAACCGCTTATTTTGACAGGTTTTCCATATAGCCCTGCATATGTTCGCGGATGGTATCGGCAAGTTGCTCATACCGTCCGCGCAGCGGTGAGCCAGGGCGATACACCAGCGCGATAGTGCGTTTGGGCTCCGGTTTATAGCATGGCAAATAGCAGACACCATCGCGTTCGCGTTCGCGCGGAACCGACAACGACGGGAGTAGCGTAATACCGCTTCCAGCTGCGACCATGTTGCGCAGTGTCTCTAGGCTGGTCGCTCGGAAATGCGTATCTTCATCCGCCCCTGCCTGAAAACAGAAGCCCATCGCCTGATCGCGCAGGCAGTGGCCGTCTTCCAGCATCAGTAGTTTTTCACCCGACAGATCGGACATCGCCACACGTTCGCGGTTCGCCCACGGGTGATCCTGATAAATGGCCAGTTTCATCGGTTCATCAAAAAGAGGAACTTCGATAAAGGCTTCGGACTCTTTCACCATCGCGAGAATGGCACAGTCCAGTTTGCCGCTGTCCAACTGAGCCAGTAACTGGTGGGTCTGTGCTTCATGCAGGTACATTTCGAGTTTAGGAAACGTGCGATGAAGCATTGGAATAATGTGCGGCAACAGATAAGGCCCCACCGTGGGGATCAAACCAATATGCAGAGGCCCGGACATGGTTTCACCTTGTTGGCTCGCCATTTCTTTTAGTACCTTGACCTCGCGTAATACCGTTCGCGCCTGCTCTACCAGCAACAATCCCGCTTGCGTAAACAAGACTTTGCGACTGGTTCGCTCCAGTAGCATCACGCCGAGTTCATCTTCCAGTTTACGAATCTGTCCACTGAGTGTTGGCTGACTCACATGGCAGGAATCTGCCGCACGCCGAAAGTGCCGATGTTCTGCCAATGCGACAAGATACTCTAAGTCCCGAATATTCATTATTATTCTCCTTATTATGATAGCTAACGGCGATAAATAGGATACCAACGAACGACAATCTCTATCAACATCCCAAGCGAACAATCCCTTTCCACCGAAACATGTGTGCGTATTCTAGCCACCTGTCACGCTATACCGAGCAGGCTAATATATTCAAGTGATTTGATGATGACAGCATTTTGTGTCTCTTCGTCAGGCGATCATGATGAACACCAGGAAACATGACATGTAGGCTAAAAGTTCATCAATAAGGTGAGTAAAAAGTGGATAGGGTGCAGAAAATCGGGTAGGACGCCGCTCAGCAAAACGATGGGAAAGCGACGTAGTCTCTAACGATTGAGCTAAAACGGTTGAATAGGAATCTCATCCCTGAGACTCCCCCTTTTCATGGCCATAGTAAGTGAGGTTGAAAGGTATATTCCTATACCCTTATTCTTCATCACCGTGTACGACCTCGTTCTTCCTGAAATGTTACGCGCTGTCTCAGCGTGCCACATCAGGGCGGACGCCCAGGGTATGGCAAATCGCGTAGCTCAGTTCGGCGCGGTTCAGCGTATAGAAATGGAAATCTTTTACGCCTTCGCGGCTGAGAATTTTCACCATATCCATCGCGATAGACGCCCCCACCATTTTGCGGGTTTCGGGATCGTTATCCAGACCGTCAAACATGGCTGTCATCCAGTTTGGCACGCGGACGTTGGTCATCGTGGCAAACTTCTGCAATTGCTTGAAATTCGACACGGGCAGGATACCTGGCACAATTTCTACATCAATACCCGTCGCTACACAGCGGTCACGGAATCGCAGGTAGCTTTCTACGTCGAAAAAGAACTGTGTGATCGCGCGATTTGCGCCGGCATCAATTTTGTGTTTCAGGTTAATCAGGTCCGCCTGTGCACTTTTCGCCTCAGGGTGCACTTCAGGATAGGCGGCTACGGAAATATCGAAATCGCCAACCTCTTTCAGCAGGGAGACCAGATCCGCCGCGTACATGTCCGGTTTACCACCTTCTGGCGGCAAATCGCCACGCAGCGCGACAATATGGCGAATACCGCTTTGCCAGTAATCCTGCGCGATTTCACGCAGTTGTTCACGCGACGCATCAATGCAGGTCAGGTGAGGCGCCGCTTCCAGACCGGTACGCTCTTTAATCGTTTTGATAATGCTATGAGTACGGTCACGCTCACCGGAATTCGCCCCGTAGGTCACGGAGACAAACTTGGGCTTCAGGCTGCTCAGTCGATCGATAGAGCTCCACAGAGTTTCTTCCATATCGCTGGTACGCGGCGGGAAAAACTCGAACGACACATTAATCCGTCCCTGTAATTCCGCCAGACTTTGATTCAGCGCTTCCCGCTGGTTTGCGTGAAAAAAGCTCATACCTGCTACCCCGTTGACCGTGATTGTTATTATCATTCGCCACACGTCTATACGTTTAGACGTCTATATAGAAAATGACGTAATCCGCTTAAAGAGTCAACGTTTTTCAGCACGACAAACCGTGATGATTGCTCACGGTAAATGAAAAAATTTCATGATGGATCAGGAGTGGTGACTTTTATACACAAACCCAGAAGTATCGTGGGTTGTGCCGTTATCCGGCGTAAAAAATTATGCTGAGGAGAGTACGGGCTTAGGATGAGCCGCATGGACGCGGCGAAAGCTTGCGCCACGTCGGACAAAAACGTCAGAGACGTTTTTGAACAGCACGTGTGCTGGCCCGGAGGGCGAGCCCCATTTATGGGGCGAGTAATCGTGTCGCAAGCGGTCCGTGAAGCCTGATACCGACGAAGGCATCGCGCAGCGACATAATTCACGCCGGAAAGCTAGGGGTCACGGGGCGTGCGGCGTGGAGCCGCCCCGTGTCGGGCGCGTGCTACGGAGTAGCATGAAAATGCTAGTAGTATCGCGCACGAAACCATTGCCCATCCGGCATAAATATAACTAAGGGAGATGGCTCCCCTCAGCCACAGGGAAAATCGTGAAAATGTACGGTATGACCTTCTTCTGTCGTCAGAAAAATGGCGTATTGCGGGGCTTCCAGACTGGTTTCGAATCCGGGTGCGAAACGCAGGGCGGACTGATGGTTGGTGCCGCGTACCGTGCTAAACGATATTCCTCGCCAGTTGCCGCTAGCAGGCCGATGCACGTGCCCTGCAGAAATATGCAGCACATTGCCGAAACGATGGCACACCTGATACAGCGCGTCTGCCGCCTCGGAAGCCAATCGAACGCTATCCAGCGCCGGAAGCCCGATCGACATCGGAGGATGATGCAAGAACAGGAACACGTTCTTTTCTTTCGCAGCCTGAAGCTGTTGCTCCAGCCATGCCAGCCTCGCAGAACACAGCGTTCCGGCGACCTCGCCGGCCTGCAACGAGTCCAGCAGAATGACGCAATCATCCCCCACAGACGTCACGTTCTGCACAAACCCATTTTCATCCGCCAGCGTCGGGAACTGAGCCAAAAACACCTCACGGTCGTCGTGATTCCCCATCGTCACACACCAGGGAAGCTGCAATTCAGCCAGCGCCGAGGCCAGAAACGTATAGGATGCCGCACTGCCGTCATCGGACAGATCGCCGGAGATCACCACCAGATCGGTATCACAGTGGTGTGCGTTGATATCGGCAATCGCCGCCTTCAACTGCTGCTCAGGATCGCGACCATGCAAATTGCCGCCTTGTGCGGTCAGATGAAGGTCGGAGAGTTGAATCAGTTTCATATTATCCTCGGTTTTCACTATCCACGCGTTCTCGCCCGTCACTGCCGTTACGCCGACTGGCGGCGGATGAGCGGGGCAGCCACTTTCGCTCTACACGCAGGTTCTTGTACCTGAGACTGGCGTCGATCGAGCAACGCCAACGCCTGCGCAGCCATCGTTGCAGGATCCTGACGAAAGGTCGTCAGCGCATAGGCATCCCATCCTGCGGCCGGAATATCATCAAATCCGATCACCATGAGATCCTGCGGAACAGCCAGGCCATACTGCTTTGCGCGATCGATCACACCGAACGCGACTAAATCGTTAACACAGAACACCGCATCTGGCCTGACGGCTTCAGGAAGCGAAAACAGCGTCTGCCCGACCACCAGCCCATCGTCATAATCCGTATCGCCACCACGTACCACGGCCACAGACAGCCCTAAGGCTCGCGCCTCATCACAAAATGCCTGTTCACGTTCAATGATATTGGGCGTTGCCGAGGCCGCTCCGGCCAGCGCCAGGCGCGTTCTGCCCGATGAGGCAAACAGCCGCGCCGCCATGCGTGCGGCGGTGTCATTATCAATGTGTACGCTGTCGCACGCCGGTTCGTGCCGACCGATGACAATCAGCGGCTGACCGTTCAGCTGTGCCAGCTCAACAAACTCTTTCGGCGGCGAGCCAGAAAGCACAATCGTCGCTTCCGCACGATGTCCGAATAGAATGGAGCGCGCGGCCGCCATCGCTTCCCGCACATGGCCGGTATTGATGAGAACGGGAATTGAGCCGCGTTGAATTAACGCCTGCGACAGTTCCGCCACCAGATTGGCACGAAACCCAACTTCGGGGTGTGTCACCACCAACCCAACCAGACGGCTGCGGTTCGTCAGCAGGCCACGCGCCAGATCGTTAACCTGATAACCCAACTCCTGCGCCGCCGTCATGACTTTGGCATAGGTGGCAGCCGACACACTGGCGCCAGGGGTAAAACTGCGGGATACCGCCGAGCGCGATACCCCAGCCCGACGCGCCACATCCTGTGCGCTAACGTAGCCCTGCTTACCTGCCGTCATTTCCCTATCCTTGCCATTACGTCGGCTTTCAAAAAACGCTCCACCACCAGCATGAACAGCACAGAAGGAATCAGCAGCACCAGCGCGGTAATGGAAGCGATCTGGTAGTTGCCGCCCGCCCCCGCGGTGTAAAGCAGCAATGGCATCATCTGCACATCTGGTGCTCCCACAAAGTAGCTGCCGGTAAATTCATCCAGCGATTCGAGGAAAACGAAGATGGCTGATGCCATCAGCCCCGGCATAGCCAGCGGCAGAGTGATATCGACAAAGGCACGCCACGGCCCGGCACCAATCGACCGTGCCGCCTGTTCCATTTCACGCCCCACCGCCGAGAACGCCGCCGAAGCAATCCAGACGGCAAACACCAGTCCGTGAACCGTGTGAACCAGCACGACACCCAGCAGCGTGCCATTTAGCCCCCACTGATAGAACAAGCGAGCGATATTGACGTACACCGTCAGGTTCGGAAACGCCTGTGGGATCAGGAATACCAGCAGTATCAATCCGCGAGCAGGCAGCGGCAGACGCGCCAGCGCATATCCCGCCGGAATCGCCAGCGACAGCGAAGCCAGCACGGTAAACACCGCCACCAGCACGCTATTTCCCAGCGCTTCCCAGGCCACACCGCGCGGTGAAAACACGCGTTTCCAGAAGGCGAAGCCCCAGTCATTGGGCAGCAGGTGAGGATAAAACCATTTTTCCGCCACCGACCACAGTAGGAGGTTAGCCAATGGCCCAAAGATCAAGAAGATCAGCGTCCCCAGAATCAGCATTCTCGGGATCCACCACCGTACGTTCTTCATGCTTTATCCCTCATGTTCAAGCGGAGATAAATCACGGCAAACAGACTGGTCATCAACAGGGAAATCACCCCCAACGCATTCGCCACGCCATAATCGCCGTAGGCGTTAATGCGAAAAGCAATATTGGCAGTTAGCATCGTCGGCGACTGGGCATTGATCATCATCGGTACGGACAGCACCGACATCATGGTGACGAAAGAGAGAATGAGCCCGGTGAGCAGCGTTTGCCCAACCTGAGGCACCACAATTTCACACAGGATACGCAAGCGCGATGCACCTAAGTTACGGGCAGACTCGATCATCGTGCGATCCAGCGATGCCATCGCGCCCGCGACCAGCAGCGCCACAAACGGCGTCTGTTTCCAGACAAAGGCGAACACAATGCCACGCCAGTCCAGCCAGTTGCTGGCACTGGCCATATCGACAATGCCGAGCGTATCCAGTGCGCCATTCAGCCAGCCGTTCTTAGCCAGAAACGTGCGTAAAATTTGCCCGGTCACGATAAACGGAATAAACAGCGGCCAGCGATAGACCCAACGCAACAGCGCCACCATACGCGGGCTTTCCCCCAGAGTCAGGTAGCCGCCGATCATGACGGAAAGCAGGCCAATCAGCAGCGTTGAGAGGCTCACTATCAATAAAGTAAACAGGATATCGGGCAGATACAGCGTCAATGCCGTGACAAAATTATCAATGCCCACGCCATTCTGACTGACAAAAGCGCCCCCAACCGACAGCCCCAGCGGCGTGATAAAACAGACCGCCACCACTGCCAGCGCGGGTAGCACAAGCGCGATACCCGCCAGTCGGGAAGAAAATTGGGATACGTGCAACATGAAGGTCTCCGCGCTCTGGCTTTATCCTGCCAGAGCGCATGTAATGCGAAGGGTTCTAAGCCAGTGGCACTATTTCGCCATCGCCTGCTCATACGCGTTTAAAATCGCGGTGTGGTAAGGCGCGATAGGGAACGTCTTGCCTTTGCTCGCCAATTCATCCGGCGTTACGTCTGTGAAAAGACGCTGCCATACCGCGGGTTTTAGCTCGGCCTGAACGTACTTGGCATCGATCCCCGGATACCAGTTAAAGCGTTCCACAATCCCTTCAGCCTGTACTTTGGCGCTGGTTGCCAGTTCAACAAACTGCTTAGCCAGTTCGCGGTTCGGTGCCTGCGCGGGGATGACATAGTGCATCGGCTGCCCCGGCATACCGGGCGCAGGCAGCAGTAATTTGAAATTATCCGGCAGTTGTCCGCTCGCTTTCCAGGAATAGAACATATCGACCCACACCGGCCCCATCGCGATTTCACCGCGGCTCAGCATATCGAGCGTGCCCGCGTTGCCCGGCGTCAGCGTCACGTTCTTGTTAAAGGCTTTCAGGCGTTCAAACGCCGGCTGCCATTTCTGCGCTTCCGCCTCATCAAACGGCCCATTCATCAGCTTCTGAGCATCGCCGCCGTAAGCGTAAATCCAGCCCATGACGAAGCTCACGCCCGATGCGCCGCCTTTAATCCCGTTGTAGCCGAACATTTTCGGATGCGCGGCAGCCCACTGTTGAATTTCGTCATAGCTTTTAGGCGGATTCGCGACCATGCCAGGGTTATAGGCCAGCGCCGTCTGGCTACTGAACATCGGCATGACGTAGCCTTTTACGTCTGTGCCCATGGCTTTATCCGCCGCGGCCATGTTAACCAACTTGCCACTGGCGATATCGTCGCGATATTTCAGCAGGTCACCCTTTTGCACCATCGGGCCGACAAATTTCTCATGCACGACTGCCACATCGGTGTCCCAGACTTTGGCACCTGCGGCCTGCTGTGCATTGAAACGCTCTAGAATCTTCTGCGACCCCGCATCACCCGGTCCGGTGCCGACGGCACGTACTTTTACGCCGGGATGCTGCTTCTCAAACAGCGGCCCCAGATACTCATTGACATAGTCGACCATGTTTTGGTCACCCGCCGTCAACACCGTTAATTCCTGTGCCTGTACCACCGCCAGTGGCGTACTCATCATCAGCGTTGCAGCAAAAATGCGTTTCATCTCATTTGTCTCCAATTCAGGATCAGGCCGTCAGGCCGGGAAGCGAGGAATAACGTGAAGGGATATCCGATACCGCTGGCGAAGACATCGCCTCTTCTGCCAGCGGGAAAAGAAACAGCGCCTCGGCAGGGATCTGCACCGCAACCCGCTGCCCAATGGCATACGGATGCGCAGCGTGAACCTGTATCCGCCAAGAGCCGCTGGAAATCGTATGCAGCCAATATCCACCGGGGTAACTTTGTGCCTGCACTGTACCGTAACGCATCAACATACCGGGCTGGATGAGCGGAACCTCTGCCGCATCGTAAAGACAAGCCGCTTCCGCACGAAAGCGCGCTTCTATCGGGCCGGGCTGTAGCGACGTATGTGCTGGCACCAGCGAGTGACTTTCGGCATCACCGGAAATCATCAGCGTATCGCCGTCATAACGCGCCTCCAGCACCAGCCGATTCTCTGCGCCCATAAACGCCGCGACAAACGAACTGGCCGGATGGTGGTACACCTCTTGCGGGCTACCCGCCTGCATGATGCGACCCTGATTCAAAATCACGATGCGATCTGCCATCACCATCGCTTCTTCGCGATCGTGCGTCACGTGGATCGCCGTCAATCCCAGACGCTGTTGCAGCGCACGGATTTCATCACGCAACTGTAGGCGAATGCGGGCATCCAAATTGGAGAGCGGTTCGTCCAGCAGCAAAATATCGGGTCTCACCGCCAGTGCACGGCCCAACGCGACGCGCTGACGCTGTCCACCGGACAGTTCCGCAGGCTTACGGGCACTCAGCCCCGCCAACCCGAGCATGGTTTCCAGTTCCGCCACGCGGCTGGCAATCTCCGCATGCGGCACACGGCGCAAACGCAGCCCGTAAGCAATATGCTGTGCCACCGTCATATGCGGCCACAGTGCGTAACTCTGAAACACCAGCGCCATTCCACGTTTCTCCGGTGGCGCTTGCGTCATATCCTGTCCGTTAACACGAATAGTCCCTGAACGCGGCGATGAAAACCCCGCGACCGTACGCAGTAACGTCGTCTTGCCACATCCTGATGAACCGAGCAACGCCACGAATTCGCCCTGCGCGATCTCCAGATGGATATCGTTCAATACGGCGGTCGTGCCGTACCCAACGTGTAGATGGTCGATAACAATGTGCGGGGCTGCCGCAGGGGAAGTATTTTTTTGCACAGCTGTGCATTCCGCGATAATCAAACAATGCGCCGATTGTGCGGTGAGATCGTGTCAGTGGCGTGTTGTCATCATGACATTTCAATGACACGGCTTACGAGGAGGATGACGGGGGACATTTTTGGCGAACAGAAAAACGGGAAAATGTATCTGGAGTATTGGCCATCTCCCACTGTGTGGAGATGGCCAACAATGCTGCCGCGATTACAGAAGATTCTACAGTAACTGCGCCAAACGGTTTAGGTCAGACTGAAGCGCACCTGCCGTAACATCGCGCCCCGCCCCCGGCCCACGAATAACCAGCGGGTTATCCCGATACCAGCGGCTTTCTATCGCAAATACGTTATCACCCGGTAACAGCGACGCCAGAGGATGATCGGGGCGAACGGCTTCAACGCCCACGCGCGCTTTACCGTTGCTGTCAAAGCGTGCGACATGACGCAGAACCAAACCCATCTCCTGTGCCGCTTCCAGACGGCGCAGCATCTGCTCGTTCAGCGAATCGCCATTCTCGAAGAAGTAATCGACGGAACCCTGTTCACAACCCGGCGGCACCAGCGACTCAACCCGAACCTGACTAGGTTCGATGTCATAGCCCGCCTCACGCGCCAGAATCACCAGCTTGCGCATGACGTCCTGACCAGAGAGGTCAACGCGTGGATCCGGCTCGGTCAACCCCTGCTGGCAAGCCTGATCGACCAGATCGGTGAACGGTACAGTGCCATCGAACTGCAAGAACAACCAGGAGAGCGTGCCGGAGAAAATCCCGCTAATCGCCAGAATACTGTCGCCGCTTTCACGCAGATCACGCACCGCAAAGTTGACCGGCAACCCTGCGCCGACGGTCGCGTTATACAACCAGTGGCGATCCGTTTTCGCGAACGCATCGCGGATCTGGCGATAGTTATTGCCACCGGATGCACCGGCCAGTTTGTTGGCGCTGATGACGTGGAAACCATAGCTGGCGAAGTCCAGATACAGATCGGCGACGGAATCACTGGCGGTGACGTCCAACACCACCAAATCATCGAAGGGGTGCGCACGCATCCACAGGAACAGATCTTCACCATCCCGCTCCTGCGCTTCACTTTCAAAGAAGGCCAACGCCCGGCTGGCATCCAACCCATCATAGTTCAGCAGGCTGCGCGTACTGTCCACCACGCCAGCCAGAACAAACTCAAAGCCGGTACGTGCAGACAGATTGCTCTGCTCACGCGCAAACAGCTCCAGCCAGCGTGAACCAATATTTCCTTTGCCGAACAGCACCAGACCGATGCGCTTCTCTGCACGGAATAGTGAATGGTGCAGCCCGCGAATCAAGTGTTCCGTTGGACCGACACGCAGCACCGCCACCAGACTGATGCCATCATCGGCCTGGCGGACAAATTCAATCGGCTGATCTTTCAACTGCTGATAGAACCGGTGGCTATGCAGCGGATTTTTACCCACGCCTGCACCGACCATCGCGACCATTGCCAGTCCGTCACGCTGGTTGAGTTCAACGGGTAACGCAGCCTGTGCCAGCAGTTGCAGCGCGCTATCCACCACTTCGGAGGTGTAGCACAGTTGCAGCAGGTTACGATCCTGATGAGCGCCGATTGCCAACGGTTTCAACTGCGCACGGTTCAGAAGCTGTTCGACTTCTTTTTGTAGCAGCGCAAAATCGTGTTCTGAAGGAACCTGAACTTCAATCAGGCACACGTCATCATGGCTGGTGACAATTTTGGCGCCCGAGCCTGAGGCCAGCACGCGTTCGATACGCGTCGACCCCTGTTCAGGCTGATAACTGCAACGCAGTTGTAAGTCGATATCGCTACCGGAAACGGGCTGCAAGGTACGCGTATGCAGTACCGGCGCAGCCAGACGCGCCAGTTCACTGGCTTCATCCAAACGCAGCAGCGGCAGCAGGCAAGCATCTTTCACTTTGCGCGGATCGGCGCTATAAACCCCAGCGACGTCGCTCCAGATAGTCACACGTTCAACCCCCGCCAGCGCACCAATTTGCGTAGCAGAGTAGTCACTTCCATTGCGCCCCAGCAGCACCGTTTCACCCGCTTCATTACGGCAGATAAAACCGGTTACCACCAAGCGCTGCCCTACATGTTGCGTCAGATATTGCTGCAACAGCGGCCAGGAACGGCCTTCATCAACCTGCGGCTGCGCGGCACGTTCCGCGCAGAGAAAATCGCGCGCATCCAGCCAGGCCGCATTCATATCCAACTGATTCAGTACAGCGGACATCAGACGAGCCGACCAAATTTCACCGTGCCCAACCACTTCGGCGTAAACGGCATCGGTAATCTTGCCATCCAACAGCGTAGCCAAACGCTCCAGGTCGCGAATAAACTGGGCGGTCAGCGCTTCTGCCGCTTGCGCAGGCAGGAGGCCGGCGATCAGCTCACTTTGATAACGGCGTAACGCCTGCTGAACTTGATGCGCCGACAGACGATCGCTCTGACTGAGTTTCAACCAGCTAATCAGTTGGTTTGTGGTACTGCCCGCAGCAGACACCACCATCAAATCACCGGGGTGGCTATACTCCGCCATAATACCGGCTACGCGCAGGTAACACTTCACATCGGCCAGACTGCTACCGCCAAACTTATGCAGTTGTCGGCCCGTTACCGATGGCGCTACTCCTAATGCACTCATTCTTACCTCTTGGCTGCGGCTTGAAACGCACGATCCAGATCGGCAACCAGATCATCACCGTCTTCAATACCAGTGGAAATACGCAGTAATGTCTCAGAGATACCCGCCGCAGCACGTGCTTCTGGCGCCATACCCGCATGCGTCATCGTTGCGGCATGAGAAATGAGGCTCTCAACCCCGCCCAGCGATTCCGCCAGCGTGAACAGCTCCAGCGACGCCAGAAAACGACGCAGGGTGTCTTCATCCCCATCCAACTCAAAACTTAGCATAGCGCCAAAACCAGATTGTTGACGGCGGGCAATATCATGGCCGGGATTGTTCGGCAGTGAAGGATGATATAGCGCTTTCACCAATGGCTGAGTCTGCAAAAACTCAACGATTTGTTGCGCGTTACGCTGCGCGGCGGCCATACGCGGCGCCAACGTACGCAGACCGCGCAGCAGCAAATAGCTGTCAAATGCCGCTCCCGTGACACCGATGTTGTTCGCCCACCAAGCCAGTTCGGTCATGGTATCGGCATCTCTGCCAATCACGGCACCCGCGACGACATCAGAATGGCCGTTCAGGTACTTGGTACAGGAATGCACCACCAGATCAGCACCCAATTCCAGCGGCTTTTGCAGCGCAGGGCTCAGGAAAGTGTTATCCACTACGCTAACCGCACCCGCTTCCCGCGCAGCCTGACAAATCGCGGCAATATCGACAACGCGCAGCAACGGATTACTTGGGCTTTCCACCAGCACCAGCTTCGGCTTTTCTGCCAATGCCGCATTGAGCGCATCGGTATCACTTTGATCGACAAATTTGACGCGAAACGCACCGCGCTTGCTCAGGCTATCAAACAGACGATAGCTGCCGCCGTAGCAATCATGTGGCGCAACCAGCAGATCGCCAGGACGCAGGAACACCGTGCAAACCAGCATAATCGCTGACATCCCGCTGCTCGTCATTACCGCACCCGCGCCGCCTTCCAGTTCGGCAAGCGCACGTTGTACGACATCACGCGTGGGGTTGCCGCGACGCGAATAGTCATGCGCGCGTGGCTGGTTGAATCCGGTGAAGTTATACGTGCTGGAAAGGTGAATGGGGGGGACGACGCAACCGTACTGTTCGTCATCATTTAACCCACTGCGGACTGCGATCGTTGCCTGTTTACGCGTCATCGGTTCATTTCCTGGCTG
Source organism: Pectobacterium sp. CFBP8739 (assembly GCF_013449375.1). Taxonomy (GTDB): domain Bacteria; phylum Pseudomonadota; class Gammaproteobacteria; order Enterobacterales; family Enterobacteriaceae; genus Pectobacterium. The sequence goes on from NZ_JACDRR010000032.1 coordinate 19,503, forward strand.
GAGACTGAAAAGAGAGGAACTTAAGAGTAAACGCAGATCTAATAGACGTCAACACATCTAGACATCTAAACCTCTTTGCGTATAGATTGAGCACGGGCAGAATAACCGTTAGAATCGTGGCATTTCATGACAGATGCTGTCTTCATTAGATTAATTTTTAAGGTATCCCATGGCTGAGTGGAACGGCGAGTATGTCAGCCCTTACGCTGAACACGGTAAAAAAAGCGAGCAAGTCAAGAAGATAACAGTATCTATCCCGCTGAAAGTATTGAAGATACTGACTGACGAACGCACGCGTCGTCAGGTGAACAATCTGCGCCATGCCACCAACAGCGAGCTGCTGTGTGAGGCGTTCCTGCACGCGTTCACGGGCCAACCGTTGCCGAACGACGAAGACCTGCGTAAAGAACGCGGTGATGAAATTCCTGAAGCTGCGAAAGTCATCATGCGTGAAATGGGTATCGACCCAGATACGTGGGAATACTGATCGCGTTTGCACTATCGATTTTCTTGCTAACCCCGCCTCCCCCGGCGGGGTTTTGCTATGCAGAGAGTCCCGCTCAACACATCACTCCTCATTAACCTGAATCTCCGCCGTTCGCGCTTCCACTCCAAAATATTGCCAGCTGGGGTTATCGTTATCGTAGTAAAGGGCTGCGGGGTGCAGGGATGGATAGCAGGACGTTAATAGCAGAAATCAAGGCCTTACCGGACATATCGAACTGCTGATAGAGATGGGTCAGGATATTCCCACCGTGTCGTCAGTAGGCCAGTTGGCAAAAAGCGCAGAATACGCTGGGTATACGTGGGCGATTGTTGATATCGATGTGACGCGTTTAATGGGCGGTTCAGAAAAAATTAACGTCACGCTGCCTAAATCGCTGATTGACCGAATTGATCGTTGCGTAGCGAGTAGTCCTGAATTTAAAAGTCGTTCGGGTTTTCTCGCACAGGCGACATTAGAGCGAATCTCGTCTTCTCGGTGAACAATTTCTCGATGAACAATTTCTTGATGAACAATGCTGGCACGCCAGAAACAACAAAGGCACCTGTCGGTGCCTTTGTCGAAAGTTACTATGCCAAAAAGGACGATGTCCGTTGGCCAGTAAAACTTATTTTTTGCTGCCTGGAACGGAGAAACGCTTGTTGAAGCGCTCAACACGGCCACCAGTATCAACAACACGTTGCTTACCGGTGTAGAACGGGTGGCAGGCGCCACAAACGTCCAGGTTCAGGTCATGACCCACAGTAGAATGGGTTTTGATCACATTACCGCAAGAGCAAGTCGCAGTAATTTCAACGTAATTCGGGTGAATACCTTTTTTCATGGGGAAACCTCAGTTAAGGCCGTGTCGCTATCCAGCCCTGTTCCGCCAGACACCACACGAAAGTTGTATAAGTAAGTTTCATTATGCAAACGGCACAATGGCGGCGGATCATACAGAATCCGCTACCCTGATGCAATCGCATCCACACATTATCCCTCGCAGCATGTACACTAGCGCCTTGCGTTATTTTCACCCTGCGTCGCGCATGATACAGACCGCTCGGCTGTGTCATTGATCGCCGCGCCAATCTACGTCGACTATCACGGAGAAGTTATGTCTGTCGCTCAGGTCGCTTTGCCCGTGCCATTGGCACGTACATTCGATTATTTGCTACCCGCGGGAGGTATCACTCCGCAGGTTGGCGCGCGCGTCAGCGTCTCCTTTGGTAACCGTAAAGCGATCGGCATTATTACCGCGCTGAGCGACACCAGCGAACTTCCGCTTGAGCAATTAAAACCTGTGCATGACGTGCTGGACGAGCAGCCGCTGTTCCCCCCCAGCCTGTGGCGCATTTTGCTGTGGGCCATTGAGTATTATCACTATCCGATTGGCGAAGTGCTGTTCCACGCGTTGCCGATCCTCCTGCGTCAGGGAAAACCCGCACACCGCGCCCCACTCTGGCAGTGGTTTGCCACCGAACAAGGCCGAGCGACGCCGCTCAGCACGCTCAAACGCGCCATGAAGCAGCAGCAGGCGCTGGCCGCCTTACTTCAGTCGCCAATTTATCGCCATCAAGTGAACGAAATCGGGCTGACGGAAACGGTATTACAGGCACTGCGCAGCAAAGGGCTGTGCGAATTGCAGGCCGCCGAGCAAACGCTCCATGACTGGCGTCAAAGCTTTAGTCTGGCAACTGACCGGCTGCGTCTGAACACCGAACAGGCTACCGCCGTTGGCGCTATTCGTAGCGAAGATAATCACTTTGCCGCTTGGTTGCTTGCGGGTATCACAGGTTCAGGCAAAACCGAAGTCTATCTCAGTGTGTTGGAAAACGTACTGGCGCAGGGCAAGCAAGCGCTGGTGTTAGTACCGGAAATTGGCCTGACGCCGCAAACTATCGCCCGCTTCCGCGAACGCTTTAACGCGCCGGTGGATGTCCTGCACTCGGCACTCAACGACAGCGAACGCCTTGCCGTCTGGCTACGCGCCCGCAGCGGCGAGGCTGCCATCGTCATCGGGACACGATCGGCACTATTTACCCCCTTTGCCCGTTTGGGGCTGATCGTGATTGATGAAGAACACGACAGCTCCTATAAACAACAGGAAGGCTGGCGTTATCACGCTCGCGACTTGGCAGTGTTCCGTGCCAAAGAAGAAGACATTCCTATCGTCATGGGAACGGCGACGCCCGCGCTGGAAACGCTGTATAACGTCCAGATCGGCAAGTATCGACGCTTGAATCTGACCAAAAGAGCGGGCAATGCCGCATTGGCCAAACAGCACGTTATCGATCTGAAAGGACTGCCGTTGACGGCGGGATTATCCCAGCCGCTGATTACCCGCATTCGCCACCATCTGACAAACGATAATCAGGTCATTTTGTTCCTTAATCGGCGCGGGTTCGCTCCCGTAGTGATGTGCCACGAATGCGGCTGGATTGCCGAATGTCAGCGCTGCGATCACTACTATACCTACCACCAGCATCAGAAAATGTTGCGCTGCCACCACTGCGACAGCCAGCGTCCGGTGCCACAACAGTGCCCCAGTTGCGGTTCAACGAATATAGTACCCGTCGGTCTGGGCACCGAGCAGTTGGAGCAAAGCCTTGCCCCGCTATTTCCCGATGTTCCGATCACCCGCATCGATCGTGATACCACCAGCCGTAAAGGCGCACTTGAGCAGCAGCTCTCGCAGGTCAGGCAAGGTGGCGCACGTCTTCTCATCGGCACACAAATGTTGGCGAAAGGCCATCACTTCCCAGACGTAACGCTGGTTGCCCTGCTGGACGTGGACGGTTCGCTGTTTTCTGCCGACTTCCGCGCCGCAGAACGTTTTGCCCAGCTCTATACTCAAGTGGCGGGTCGTGCGGGGCGTGCAGGCAAGGCGGGCGAAGTGGCGTTACAAACGCATCACCCTGATCACCCGCTATTACAAACGCTGCTACAACAGGGCTACGATGCCTTTGCCAGTCAAGCACTTACCGAGCGGAAAAGCGTTTTTCTGCCGCCGTTTACCAGCCATATCCTCTTCCGCGCTGACGATCACGATAATCAGCAGGCCGCGTTATTCCTCCAGCAGTTGCGTAATTTACTGGAAGCGAGCCCGCTGCGGGATGAATCACTCTGGCTATTGGGCCCCGTCCCTGCTTTACAGCCAAAACGTGCGGGGCGCTTCCGCTGGCAGCTCTTGCTACAGCACCCTTCCCGAGCGCGATTACAAAAACTGGTCAGAACTTCAATGGCGCTGATCGGCACGCTGCCGCAGGCACGCAAAGTGAAATGGATGCTGGATGTCGACCCCACGGACGGTTAGCGCTTCCTATTAGATCATTTTTTTTTTTGGCCGCGCTTTTTTTGCGAGCGGCGTCGAGAACACGATATTCATCACACTTTCTGTGCAAATTAAGCAACAAAACCTGCTCTCAATCTGTTATCACTGTCGGCGCAGGCAGTATGCTGAGGCTGGTCATGTACTGACATACCGTGCCACTCAGTCGGTATACCGCGCCGAAAAGCATTACCCGTCATCATAGAGAGTCAGCAGGCAGGAGCGTTCTGCTGACAGTCAGCGCCAGTTAACGCTGACGCAAGGAGAAAAGCGTTGAAGCAGAAGAAAGGCGTCACCACGGCGACGATGAAAGACGTGGCGGATGAAGCAGGCGTTTCCACCGCGACCGTATCCCGAACGTTAATGAACCCAGAAAAAGTCTCTGCGACCACCCGCAGGAAGGTCGAGCAGGCCGTCATCGCCGTTGGCTATTCGCCCCACGCGCTCAACAGGAACCTCAAGCGTAACGAGTCACGTACGATCCTGACGATAGTCCCAGATATCTGCGATCCTTATTTCTCTGAAATATTTCGCGGGATCGAGGAAACGGCAGCCGAACACGGCTATCTGGTGTTGATTGGCGACTGTGCCCACCAGCATCAGAAAGAAAAAACCTTCGTCGATCTGATTATTACCAAGCAGATCGACGGCATGCTGTTACTCGGTTCCAATCTGCCGTTTGACGCAGGGCAAGAAGAGCAGCGTAATCTGCCGCCAATGGTGATGGCGAATGAGTTTTCACCGGATCTGGCTCTGCCCACCGTGCATATCGATAACCTGACCGCCGCCTTTGAAGCCGTACATTATCTGCATCAGGCGGGTCATCAGCGCATCGCCTGTATTGCCGGCCCAGAGCACATGCACCTGAGCCAATATCGCCTACAGGGCTATATTCAGGCCCTGCGGCGCAACGGGATTCTTATCGATAATCAGTATATCTTTCGCGGTGATTTCACCTACGAAACCGGAATGAATGGCCTGATTGCGCTGATGCAGCACCCACAGCCACCCAGCGCGATTTTCTGTCATAGCGATCTTATGGCGCTGGGCGTGCTGGCGCAGGCCAGAAAGATGGGACTGGCTATCCCGCGCGACCTTTCCGTCGTCGGTTTCGATGATATTGAACAGGCGAAATACAGTTGGCCTCCGCTGACGTCTGTCGCCCAACCGCGTTATCAGATCGGACGCGAGGCAATGCTGTTACTCTTAGAGCAGTTGCAAGGTAACACAGTACAAAGCGGCTCCCGCCTGTTGTCCAGTGAACTGGTCATACGCGACAGCGTCGCTGCGCCGAATTACGCCCGTAACAGGCTTTAAGACTTCAGGTGCTGGTCAAATATTTGAGGGTTCAGTAACATGACTCCCTAATTATGTTAATTCCCTAATCAATTCACAGCGAAACAACCGTGGCACAAAAAGACTACGTGAGCCGAGGACGTTCATCAGGGACGCGTCGGAAAACGACAAATAGCCGGAAAAAAGGCAAGGCTTCAGGTGCATCAAAAACGATGATCGCACTGGCTGTTGCCGTTTTGGTCACCTTCGCGGGCGGTCTGTACTTTATCGCCCATAATAAACCCGACGAGTCCCCCGTCCTGCCGCATCAGAATGCAGGCAAAGGTAACGGGCTGCCACCTAAACCGGAAGAACGCTGGCGCTACATCAAAGAACTGGAAAACCGTCAGTTGGGCGTCACGACGCCAACGGAGCCTTCTGCGGGCGGCGAGATTCAATCGCCAGTGCAATTGACGGATGAACAGCGCCAACTGCTGGAGCAGATGCAGTCTGATATGCGTCGTCAGCCAACGCAGCTTTCCGAGGTGCCGTATAACGACCAGACGCAGGTTCCGCGCTCTCAGGTGACGATCAAGCCGTCGACACAACCGATGCAGCAGCCGCCTGTCGTGATGACACAGCCTACCACGCGGGCACCGACTATCACGCAAACGACGCCTGTTGTTCCAAAGCAAGATATTCCAAAGCAAGAGATTCCAAAGCAAGACATTGCAAGACAGGAAACGCCAAAACAGGATGCGCCGAAGCAACAGCCGATCAAGCAGCCTGAAGCGCCAAAAGTCGAAAAAAACCAACGTTGGGCGATTCAGTGTGGTTCCTTCAAAACCCTGGATCCTGCCGAATCGGTGAGAGCGCAACTGGCGTTTGCCGGTATCGAAAGCCGTATCACCTCCAACGGTGGCTGGAACCGCATTATGCTGGGGCCTTACAACAACCGTGCTGCTGCGGATAGCATGATCCAACGCCTGAAGAGCGCGGGCGCATCAAACTGTATTCCTCTTGCCAGCGGGGGTTGAAAAACCCCACGCCTTCCCCCATCTATAACATCAATGTGCCCCGAATCATGCGGGGATCTTTTTCTTCAAACGGGGACTGACTCGTGACAACAATTGTAAGCGTACGCCGCAACGGCCAGGTGGTCATTGGCGGTGATGGACAAGCCACTCTGGGCAACACCGTGATGAAAGGCAACGTGCGTAAGGTACGCCGCCTCTACCATGACCGCGTCATCGCCGGTTTCGCAGGCGGCACGGCGGATGCCTTCACCCTTTTTGAGCTTTTTGAACGCAAGCTGGAATTGCACCAGGGCCATCTGGTGAAAGCCGCCGTCGAGCTGGCGAAAGATTGGCGTACCGACCGTATGCTACGCAAACTAGAAGCCCTGTTGGCCGTCGCAGACGAAAATGCTTCTCTGATCATTACCGGTAATGGCGATGTCGTGCAGCCTGAAAACGATCTGATCGCTATCGGCTCCGGCGGTCCTTATGCGCAGGCCGCCGCACGCGCTTTACTGGAAAACACCGAGCTGGGTGCGCGTGATATCGTCGAAAAATCTCTGGGAATTGCGGGCGACATCTGTATCTATACCAACCAGTTCCACACGATAGAAGAATTAGCCTCCAAGGCGTAAGGATCAACTATGTCTGAAATGACCCCGCGCGAGATAGTCAGCGAACTCGATAGCTATATCATCGGCCAGCATAAAGCAAAACGCGCCGTTTCCATCGCGCTGCGTAACCGCTGGCGCCGTATGCAGTTGGACGAAGCACTCCGTCATGAAGTGACGCCTAAAAATATTCTCATGATCGGTCCGACCGGCGTGGGTAAAACCGAAATTGCTCGCCGTCTGGCGAAACTCGCCAACGCGCCGTTCATCAAAGTGGAAGCCACCAAATTCACCGAAGTGGGCTATGTCGGTAAAGAAGTTGACTCCATCATCCGCGATCTGACGGATTCTGCGATCAAGATGGTGCGCCTTCAGTCTATCGAAAAAAACCGCTTCCGTGCGGAAGAGATGGCAGAAGACCGCATTCTGGATGTACTGATTCCACCAGCAAAAAACAACTGGGGGCAGGCGGAAAGCACACCAGAACCTTCCGCTGCACGTCAGGCATTCCGCAAGAAACTGCGTGAAGGCCAGTTGGACGACAAAGAGATCGAGATCGATCTGGCTGCCGCCCCCGTTGGCGTCGAGATCATGGCACCGCCGGGCATGGAAGAGATGACCAATCAGCTCCAGTCCATGTTCCAGAATCTGGCAGGCCAAAAGCAGAAAGCCCGCAAGATCAAAATCAAAGACGCCTTCAAACTGCTCATAGAAGAAGAAGCCGCCAAGCTGGTGAACCCGGAAGAGCTGAAACAGCAGGCGATTGAGGCCGTTGAACAGCACGGTATCGTCTTCATTGATGAGATCGACAAGATCTGTAAGCGTGGTGAAAGCTCCGGTCCGGATGTGTCCCGTGAAGGCGTTCAGCGCGATCTGCTGCCGCTGGTTGAAGGCTGCACCGTGTCCACCAAACATGGTATGGTCAAAACCGACCACATCCTGTTTATCGCCTCCGGTGCGTTCCAGGTTGCCAGCCCGTCCGATCTGATTCCTGAATTGCAGGGACGTCTGCCGATTCGCGTGGAATTGCAGGCGCTGACGACGGAAGATTTCGAGCGCATCCTGACCGAACCGAGCGCCTCGCTGACCGAGCAGTACAAAGCGCTGATGGCGACGGAAGGTGTGGATATTTCGTTCACGGCCGATGGCATCCGCCGTATTGCCGAAGCAGCCTGGCAGGTAAACGAAAGCACCGAGAATATCGGCGCACGCCGTCTGCATACCGTGATGGAGCGTCTGATCGAAGACGTGTCTTACGACGCCAGCGAAATGAACGGTCAAAGCGTTACCATTGACGCAGATTACGTACGTAATCATCTGGATGAATTAGTAGCAGATGAAGATCTGAGTCGATTTATCTTATAATCCGTTTTCGCGGATCGCACGATTAACGATAAAGTGGGAGGCGTTGGCCTCCCACTTTTGTTTCTGACACCGCCATCACTGACTTTTCTTGTTTATAAACGGATGATTCACGCAATTGGATCGTCAATAAAAATTGAAGCGCACCATGACCTTATCAACCCATAGCAGCAAAACCAAAGCCTGGCTGGATAGTCTGCGTCCAAAAACGTTGCCACTCGCTTTCGCATCTATCGTCACTGGCTCGGCGATTGCAAGCTGGCATAGCAGCTTTAAACCAGGCGTAGCATTACTGGCGTTGTTGACCGCCGGACTGCTGCAAATCCTTTCCAATCTGGCGAACGACTATGGGGATGCGGTAAAAGGCAGCGATACCGCGGATCGTATCGGGCCGCTGCGCGGTATCCAGACCGGTGCCATTACACTGGTGCAACTGCGTAATGCGCTGATCGTGACGGTGGTGCTCACCATTATTTCCGGCGTGAGCCTGGTGATTCTGGCGTGTGAAAAGCCGGCGGATATCTTTGGTTTCCTGATTTTAGGACTGCTGGCGATTTTCGCCGCCATCACCTACACCGTCGGTAACAAGCCCTACGGTTACATTGGGCTCGGCGATATCTCGGTGCTGATTTTTTTCGGCTGGCTCAGCGTCGCCGGGTCGTATTATCTGCAAACTGGCCACTTCGACAGTATCGTGATGCTACCTGCCACGGCCTGCGGTCTGTTGGCGACAGCGGTCTTGAACATCAATAACCTGCGTGATATCGACAACGATCGCATCAGTGGCAAGAACACGCTGGCGGTGCGCCTCGGCGCGGAAAAAGCGCGTTTCTACCACACGATGCTGCTGTTACTGGCGCCGGTTTGTCTCGGTCTGTTTGCCACGTTTTATCTGCACAGCCTAGCGGGTTGGCTCTTTATTCTGACGCTCCCGTTGCTGATTAAGCAGGCGTGCTATGTGCTGCGTGAAACCAGCGCATTCAGCATGCGTCCGATGCTGGAAAAAACGGTGAAAGGCGCGCTGCTGACCAACATTCTGTTCGCCGTGGGTGTGATACTGAGTTAGTGCGGGTCAAGTGAGGCGGGCGAAAAGTGGTGCGTATTTACTGATGCGCATCAAGTTAACATTTGATGATTTTGCCAACAGCCGCCAGAAAGGGATATACTCATGATTCCGGCGGCAAACAGACGTTAATCCTATGAAATACGATACTTCCGAACTGTGCGATATCTACCACGAAGAGGTGAATGTTGTTGAACCTCTGTTCTCTAACTTTGGCGGGCGTACTTCATTTGGTGGCAAAATCACCACGGTGAAATGTTTTGAGGATAACGGCCTGCTGTTCGATCTCCTTGAAGAGAACGGCCTGGGGCGCGTGCTTCTGGTCGATGGCGGGGGCTCCGTGCGCCGCGCGTTGATCAACGCGGAAATCGCTCGGTTGGCGACGCAAAACGAATGGGAAGGCATTGTCGTTTATGGCGCGGTGCGTCAGGTTGACGACTTGGCTGAGCTGGATATCGGTATTCAGGCGATGGCAGCCATTCCGGTCGGCGCCAGTAGCGAAGGCATCGGCGAAAGCGATATTCGCGTCAACTTCGGTGGCGTGACCTTCTTCTCCGGTGACCATTTGTATGCCGACAACACCGGTATTATTTTGGCGGAAGACCCACTGGATATTGAATAATAGCGTTGAATTGTCAGGGATTGATGGCGTCGAGCGATGATAATGGGTAGATCGTAAAGATGTGGTAAATACATCCTTGTACCCTCGAGCCGCGCAATATGAATCTCATCCTGAGATTCACCCTTACAGGGCCGTCGCAAGCGACGTTCAAAAGCGTCACTGACGCTTTTGTCCATGGCGCGGACGCTTTACTCTTGTATCCCATTATCACCGTTCTACTTCAGTGAAACAGGCTTCTTAGGCTGTCAAAAGCCCTATTAGACTTCTTCCATTTTGCCTAACAGCGCGCGTAAGCGCTCTTGCCATACCACTTGCTCTTCTTTCAACTGTTCGTTCTCGCGCACCAGCGCATCACGTGAACTAGCTGCCGCCTGAACATCCTGCGACAGCGCGTTGTTCTGCTCTTTCAGCTCTTCAATTTCCATTTGCAACAGCGTGATGGTATCAATCGCCTGCTGAACTTTCGCTTCCAGCTTTTCAAACACTTCAAATGACATTCTTCAAACCCCTTTTAATCGCAACAAGGCAAAGATCGGTTAACGCTGGCCTTCGGACTCTGTAACCAACACCCAACGGTGTCGCCATCCGCCCGTAAACATAATCCTGACCGCAGGACGGCTGGCAAGACAGACCATAGCGAAATTGTATGTAGCCAACCGCCACCTGTCTAGCGCACATCCCCCACTACACGAGTGTGGCAGCTTTTCTAACGTAACACTATCAGTACAAACCGAAAAACGGGCAGTACAAACCGAAAAACGGGCAACGCGAGTTGAAAAACAAGCTGCATAAACGGAAAAAGCGAGTGGCATAGACTGAAAACGACTCCTGTTCGCTTCCTCATTACTCCTATGGTGTTAATAAATTTAACCTGAGCGTTACTCTCAGCGGTGGACAAAAAACCACCATGAGCCATTTTATAAGCGAATTCGCTCATTTTTTTGACGAACAACACACATTTTAATTTCGATATTTCTCGATTTCGAGCATTAACGATAAATTCACATCATAAATACATTTAAAACAGAGGATGCCCCCAACGGTATCCTTAGACCTAAAACTCTGTACGTTACCTAGCAGGAAAAAATATGAGCCAAGCAGAACGTTCAACGCTAAAAGGCCAGTGTATTGCCGAATTTCTCGGCACTGGCCTGCTGATTTTCTTCGGTGTCGGCTGCGTCGCCGCATTGAAACTGGCGGGAGCCAGCTTCGGACAGTGGGAGATCAGCATCATTTGGGGGCTGGGGGTGGCGATGGCAATCTACCTAACCGCCGCGATTTCCGGTGCCCACCTCAACCCAGCCGTTACCATCGCGCTGTGGCTGTTTGCCTGCTTCGATGGGCGCAAGGTGGTGCCTTACATTCTGGCGCAGATTGCCGGGGCATTTTGTGCCGCCGCACTGGTCTACGGTCTTTATCACAATCTGTTCGTAGATTTTGAGCAGACCAACAACATGGTGCGCGGCAGTACGGAAAGCCTGAGTTTAGCGGGCATTTTCTCAACGTATCCGAACCCGCATATTTCCGTCATGCAGGCGCTGCTGGTTGAGACCGTCATCACTGCCATCCTGATGTGTCTGATTCTGGCGCTCACCGACGATGGTAACGGCATCCCACGCGGGCCGCTCGCTCCCTTGCTGATCGGTATTCTGATTGCTGTCATCGGGGCGTCCATGGGGCCGCTGACCGGCTTCGCCCTCAACCCGGCGCGTGACTTTGGTCCTAAGCTGTTCGCTTTCCTAGCGGGCTGGGGCAAGGTCGCCTTTACTGGCGCGCGTGACATTCCTTATTTTCTGGTTCCTATTTTCGGCCCCATTATCGGTGCCTGTCTGGGCGCCTTCGGTTATCGCGCACTGATTGGCCGTAATTTGCCATGCGATGTCTGCGAACCCGAGGCAGAAACTACCACACGTCGTGAAAGCCATTAAACTTAACGCCACGACCATCCTATTTCACGGTTAATCATTACAGGATTGGATTTATGAACCCGGAAAAAAAATACATTGTCGCACTTGATCAGGGCACAACCAGTTCCCGCGCCATCGTGCTGGATCACGACGCCAATATCGTGAGCGTCTCGCAGCGTGAATTCACTCAGATCTATCCAAAAGCGGGCTGGGTAGAACACGACCCGATGGAGATTTGGGCATCACAAAGTTCCACGCTGATCGAAGTGCTGGCTAAAGCCGACATCAGCTCGGATGAAGTCGCGGGCATTGGTATCACCAACCAGCGTGAAACCACCGTCGTCTGGGAAAAAGAGAGCGGCAAACCGATTTATAACGCCATTGTCTGGCAGTGTCGTCGTACCGCAGACATTTGCGAAAAACTGAAGAAAGACGGTCTGGAAGAGTACGTTCGCAACACCACCGGACTGGTGGTCGACCCCTACTTCTCCGGTACCAAAGTGAAATGGATTCTGGATCACGTTGAAGGCTCTCGTGAACGCGCCAAACGCGGCGAACTGCTGTTTGGTACGATTGATACTTGGCTAATTTGGAAAATGACGCAGGGGCGTGTTCACGTCACGGATTACACCAACGCTTCCCGCACCATGCTGTTTAACATTCATACGCTGGAATGGGATACCCGCATGCTGGAAGCGCTGGATATCCCGCGTGAGATGCTGCCGGAAGTACGCGCGTCTTCAGAAGTTTACGGCCAGACCAACATTGGCGGTAAAGGCGGCACACGTATTCCTATCGCCGGTATCGCGGGCGACCAGCAGGCGGCGCTGTACGGCCAGCTCTGTGTTAACCCTGGGCAGGCGAAAAACACCTACGGCACCGGCTGCTTCCTGCTAATGAATACCGGTAAAGAAGCGGTGCTATCCAAACACGGCCTGCTGACCACCATCGCCTGCGGCCCACGCGGCGAAGTTAACTACGCGCTGGAAGGCTCGGTGTTCGTTGGCGGCGCATCTATCCAATGGCTGCGTGACGAGCTGAAGCTGATCGGCGACTCAATGGACTCCGAATACTTCGCAACAAAAGTGAAGGACACCAACGGCGTCTATGTCGTACCCGCTTTCACCGGTCTGGGCGCCCCTTACTGGGACCCATATGCCCGTGGCGCGATCTTCGGGCTGACCCGTGGCGTGAACGCGAACCACATCATCCGTGCGACGCTGGAATCCATCGCCTTTCAGACCCGCGACGTACTGGATGCCATGCAGGCAGACGCCGATACCCGCCTGAAAGCGCTGCGTGTCGACGGCGGTGCGGTCGCCAACAACTTCCTGATGCAGTTCCAGTCCGATATTCTTGGCACGCGCGTGGAACGCCCGGAAGTGCGTGAATCCACCGCGCTGGGTGCCGCTTTCCTGGCGGGCTTAGCGACGGGCTTCTGGAACGATCTGGACGAAGTGAAGAGCAAAGCCACAATCGAGCGCGAATTCCGCCCCAGCATCGAAACGGTGGAGCGAAACTATCGCTACAGCGGCTGGCAGAAAGCCGTGGCGCGTGCCCGTAACTGGGAAGATCACGACGCTTAATCCAGCCACAAATATCAACATCGGGCGCGTTTGTCGCGCCCGTTTTTTCCCTCCCGCTCAACCGCCACGCTCCCCCGTTGTGATAAAATCGCAGCCACATCCTAATGTTGCTCGTTTAAGAACCGAGATACCGGGGCGACCACGGTGCGAGGCATCCCTGCGGGAACCTCATCACCGCGTTTCCCCTAAAATTCAGGCTTAAGTGACTAACATAAGGCCACTCCTTTCCCGAACGACAACAGACAGGTATTTATGAAACGTGAATTAGCCATCGAGTTCTCGCGCGTCACCGAAGCAGCCGCGCTGGCAGGCTATAAGTGGTTAGGTCGTGGCGACAAGAATGCCGCCGACAATGCCGCCGTACAAGCGATGCGCATCATGCTGAATCAGGTCAATATCAACGGTCAGATCGTCATTGGCGAAGGGGAAATTGACGAAGCACCTATGCTGTTCATCGGTGAGCAGGTCGGCACTGGCAAGGGCGATGCCGTAGACATCGCCGTCGATCCGATTGAAGGCACGCGGATGACGGCAATGGGTCAGGCGAATGCGCTGGCCGTGCTGGCCGTTGGCGAAAAAGGCGCATTTCTGCACGCGCCAGACATGTATATGGAAAAACTGATCGTCGGGCCTGAAGCGAAAGGCGCGATTGACCTCAACCTACCGCTGGCAGACAACCTGGGTAATATCGCACTGAAGCTGGGCAAACCGCTCAGCCAGTTAACCGTGACGACACTGGCTAAACCGCGCCACGATGCCTGCATCGCGGAAATGCAACAGTTGGGCGTGAAAGTGTTCGCCATTCCAGACGGCGACGTGGCCGCATCCATTCTCACCTGCATGCCGGAGAGCGAAGTTGACGTGCTGTACGGCATCGGCGGCGCGCCAGAAGGCGTGATTTCAGCAGCAGTTATCCGCGCGCTTGATGGCGACATGCAAGGACGTTTGCTGGCACGTCATCAGGTTAAAGGCGATAGCGCTGAAAACCGCCGTATCGGTGAAGATGAGCTGGCACGCTGCCGTCAAATGGGCATCGAAGCCGGCGATGTTCTCAAGCTTGATGATATGGCGCGTAACGATAACGTGATTTTCTCCGCGACCGGCATCACCAAAGGTGACTTACTGGACGGGATCGCGCGTAAAGGCAACATGGCCACCACAGAAACGCTGCTGATCCGTGGCAAATCCCGCACGATCCGCCGGATTAAATCGACGCACTATCTGGATCGCAAGGATCGCACTCTGCACGAGTTCCTGCTGTAGCTGACCACCGATCGGCAGACTGATTGTTTCACAGTTGTTAATAAATGGCGTATCGTAGATGCACGAATATTGGCGTCGATACCCTAAATAATTCGAGTTGCAGGACAAAACGTTATCGTTTTGAACAACGCACATGCAGCTTGAAGTATGACGGGTACAACAGGAGCAGAAAAATATGGCTGAATGGGTGACAGGCAAAGTGGTTCAGGTGGAAAACTGGACAGAAAGTCTGTTTAGCATTCGAGTTCATGCGCCCACCGATGCATTCACTGCTGGGCAATATGGCAAACTGGCACTGGAGATTGAGGGTGAGAAAGTGCAGCGCGCGTATTCCTACGTGAATGCGCCCAGCGATCCCACGCTTGAGTTCTATCTGGTGACGGTGCCCGAAGGCAAGCTCAGTCCTCACCTGCATGCGCTACAGCCGGGCTCAGATGTCCTGATCGTCAAAGAAGCTGCCGGCTTTTTCGTGCTGGAAGAGGTTCCTGATTGTGAAACGCTGTGGATGCTGGCAACTGGGACAGGCATTGGACCGTATCTTTCCATTCTTCAGGAAGGTAAGGATCTGGAGCGCTTTAAGAACATCGTGCTGGTTCACGCCGCTCGATTCTCACACGATTTGAGCTATCTGCCGCTAATGCAGCAATTACAGCAGCGCTACCACGGCAAGCTGCGTATTCAAACGGTAGTCAGCCGGGAAGAGGAAGCGGGGTCGCTGACAGGCCGCATTCCTCAGCTTATCAGCAACGGTTCGCTGGAAGCTGCCGTGGGCTTGCCGATGGATGCGGCAACCAGCCACGTCATGCTGTGCGGCAACCCACAGATGGTACGCGACACCCAGCTGTTGCTGAAAGAAGAACGGCAAATGACCAAGCACCTGCGCCGCAGACCCGGTCATATGACTGCCGAAAACTATTGGTAAACAACCGGTTATTTTAATTAGCGGCGGAAGCGAAACGGCTCCGCCGCTGCGCCAAAGCGGTTTTCCCCTTTTGTGCCGAGAAAAACGCCGCAGTCGAGCAGCGTCATCACGACAATCAGGATCGGCAAGAAACGGCCAAGTCCCCACTGCCAGATGGATGAGAACATCGTCCAGTTCCCCGAAGCCAACATCCACGCCACCACTAGCAGCAGCGCCCACCAGCCGCTCTTATTGCGGTCGTGCAGCCGTTTCACCATAATCGCCGCCGTCGGCCACAGCAATACCACCAAACCAAACGCCGTCGATTGCGTATCCAGCCAGCTTTGGCCGGATAGCGTAAACAGCACCGCCATCAGCGCGACCCAAATGGCCATCCAAAGCCAGAAATCACGACGGCCAATGCGGCCTTTAAACGAGAAGCACCATTGCTGTAATGTCATTAACGATAACGTCCTGAATTATCGGCCTGTCTGACCGAATTAATCTGTATTTTACGCTGGCTGATTTTACCTCAACCGAGACAGTTGCCCGCAATCTTTACGCGATTTTTGTCAGCCACGTGCGATTTCTCACAACGACGTAGTTATTTTGACAACGACGTAGTTATTTTGACAACGACGTACTTGTTTTGACAACGACGTACAAATGCCGCTTTAATCAAACGTATTCCGCCGTTATTGACCTAGACATTTTATAAATGTGGCTAACCTGAATCCCTATGACACGAAAACGCATCGCTTCACTGTTGGTTTTATCATCGCTGGTGCTGTACCAGACCCACGCGGGAGCCGATCCGACGTTCCCGCCCAAGCCCTCAGCCAATGCGCCGTACCTGCTGGCCGGTGCTCCAACCTTCGATCAAACCATCACGCAGTTCCGTTCCCGCTACAACCTGAGTAACCCAACGCTGCCAATCGGTGAATTTCGGGTTGTCGACACCGGTAATATCACCAGTATGCTGACTCGTGCCGCCAGCCGTATCAACGACCACCTCTATGCTTCAACCGCGCTGGAAAAAGGCACCGGGAAAATCAAAACGCTGCAAATCACCTGGCTACCGCAGCCACATAGCGATCAAGAGACCGCTGCGCGTCGTAAGCAGGCTATCGACTATATGGCCGCGCTGGCACGCACGTTCGCCCCATCGCTGACGGAAGAACAGAGCGTGAAAAAAGTCACCGAACTGCTGGAAAAGGGCAAAGGAAAGCGCTTTTATCCGCAAACGGAAGGCGCCTTGCGTTATGTTGTTGCAGATGATGGCGAAAAAGGGCTAACTTTTGCTGTTGAACCGATTAAGCTAACGCTATCTGAACCGTGATCAACACGGTAATTCATGACGAAAAACAGAGCCACGGTCACATTTCGTCTCTATACTGTGGGCAGGTCATATTGCCTGACGGCAGTAAAATTTATGCGTAGATTCACTAACGCATTGATTTATTAAACTTTACTTATTAATGCTTTGATTCATTCGCGATTCCGGCTGGAGGAAAAAAGATGCGACATCCATTAGTTATGGGTAACTGGAAGCTGAACGGCAGCACTCACATGGTCAACGAACTGATCGCGGGTCTGCGTAAAGAACTCAGCACCGTTGACGGCTGTGGCGTAGCGATTGCACCACCTGCTCTCTATCTCGATCAAGCTAATCACCAACTGGCTGGCAGCCGCATTGCGCTGGGCGCACAGAATGTAGACGTGAACCTTTCCGGCGCTTTCACCGGCGAGACGTCTGCCGAGATGCTGAAAGATATCGGCGCGAAATACATCATCATCGGCCACTCTGAGCGCCGCACCTACCACAAAGAAAGCGACGAATTTATTGCGAAGAAATTTGGCGTGCTGAAAGATGCGGGCCTGATTCCGGTGCTGTGCATTGGCGAAACCGAAGCAGAAAACGAAGCAGGCCAAACGGAAGCGGTATGTGCACGCCAGTTAGATGCTGTGCTGAACACGCTGGGCGCGAAAGCGTTTGAAAACACCGTTATCGCCTACGAGCCAGTATGGGCTATCGGTACCGGCAAATCTGCGACCCCTGCGCAAGCGCAGGCCGTTCACAAATTCATCCGCGATCATATCGCCAAGCAAGATGCCGCGGTTGCTGAACAAGTTATCATCCAGTACGGCGGTTCTGTGAATGCAGCAAATGCCGCAGAGCTGTTCACCCAGCCGGACATCGACGGCGCGCTGGTTGGCGGTGCATCACTGAAAGCCGACGCCTTTGCCGTTATCGTGAAGGCCGCCGCCGACGCGAAACGTGGCTAAGCATTGACAGAAAACGGACGGACATCTGTTCGTCCAGTAAAAATCCACCTCTTCAA
>NZ_JACDRR010000033.1 GCF_013449375.1 Pectobacterium sp. CFBP8739
CAGTTACTGGAACAGGTAAAGCTATTTATGAATGCCGCTTCGCCGTTCCCCGGTAATCAACATGGTCTGGCTAAAGTGGAGCGGTATTAGGCGAAGTCATTTAGCCAGGAAGAAAATAGCGCAACGTTACTCTGTGGTCAGTAAAGTACAAGTAGTTAGTAGGGTACAAAACAGATAGAAATAATGCGTAATTTACATACAGCCTGCGCAACTGGTGCATCGCCAGTCTTGCTTATTTATAGCCTGAAAGAAATATCTAAAATAACACTCTTCGATGGGAATATTATTTTCTTCGAAGCTATCGGCCAGCCAGTCGATATTCTCCAGAATCCAATCGTCCTCATCTAATCCGTCCCGGTAAGTTTCATCATCAGGATCGATGATAGAGTAGATTCCCATCGTGCCCATATGATTTTCTTTATATTTTTCAGGTAGCACGAAATCTTTTTCATTATAAGATATTAACCAATGACCGTGGCAAAGCAGATTGCCATTACGACTCCACCGAGCAGTAAATGGATTACTCATGTTTATTCTCACCAGCATAAAATCTGGTGATAAACGTATCACGACATGTTTATAAAGTAAATCGACTCACAGGCCAGATATTATTTAAAGGATAGAACCTACGGATAACATTTCATTACACCTTAATAGGTACAAACCCAGTAAAAATAAATTGATAAGCATCAATTCATATGAAAATAAAACACCTAAATAGAGAAATACAAATAAAAAAAAGCCCACTAAAAATAGTGGGCGGGGTACAGCGATTATCGTTATGGAAAAACCCTGGTGTTTTGCGGCACTTCATTCGGCTACTGTCTGACTCTTACAGTACCGAACGAACATTAATCCAACATTAGCAGTAAAAAGGTTTTGACTATTGTTATAAGAGACAGAACCGATACTATCACGTAACGTTACTAACTTTGCGTCATTAGTCGATATCAGTCACAATAGCGAGCACATGCCCATAAAGGGGTAACTATCGATTAGGGAGGATGACGGGTGTTCCCCTCTTTTTTAAAAAGAACCGCTGCGAGAAACGGCAGCTACGTCAATGAGATCAGCAGCAGCATTACTATCAATCGTCCGGCAGAACGCTTGTTTGACCTTTGGCGTAAGCCGGAAACGTTGCCGATCCTGATGGGGCATTTCGCCAGCATCGAGATACTGAACTATACCGACTCTAACTGGCGGATTAACACGCCGATTGGCGCGCTCATTGAGTGGCAGGCTCGTATTATTGATGAAAAACCGGGAGAGTATATCCACTGGCGCTCGCTGGAAGGGGCACGGGTTCCGAATGAAGGCCGGCTTTCTTTTCAACCAGCCACATCGGAAGCAGGTACAACCGTAACGCTGACGATTCGCTACAATCCACCGGGAGGCTTGATTGGGAAAAAGATCGGCCAAATGTTTGATATGTTTTCTCGCGATATGCTGACGAAAACACTCTATCGTTTCAAAAAATTAGCGGAGGATGAGTTGGTGTAAACCGCATCCGACGCCCTAGCGACAGCTCATCATTGACCGTTTTCCTGAACTGACGACAGCGCCCCAATAGAGAGGAACGTAGAATGCTGGAATTGATTCAAACCATTGGTCTTGGTCTAGTGTTAATCCTGCCACTTGCGAATCCACTGACAACGGTAGCCGTATTTCTGGCGATGTCCGGTAACATGAGCCAGGGGGAACGAAATCGTCAGATCTTTCAGGCGTCGCTCTATGTTTTCATCATTATGACCGTCGCGTACTATGCAGGTCAGGTCGTGATGAATACCTTCGGAATTTCCATTCCCGGCTTGCGCATCGCCGGCGGGCTCATCGTAGTATTTATCGGTTTTCGCATGCTTTTTCCTCAGCAAAAACCAGAACATGCGCCTGAAGTTAAAAGCAAAAAAGAAGAAATCAACGACAGTTTCTCTGCCAATGAAGTCAATATCGCTTTCGTTCCGCTGGCGATGCCCAGCACCGCAGGACCAGGAACCATAGCCCTCATCATTAGTTCTGCCTCACAAATCAAGAGCGGCGTCGATATTACGCCATGGGTGATTACCATTGCCCCCGTACTGACTTTTATGTTGATCAGCCTGATCGTCTGGCTCAGCCTGAAAAGCTCTGGCCTGATTATGCGCTTGATCGGTCAAAGCGGTATTGAAGCCATTTCACGGCTGATGGGATTCCTGCTGGTTTGCATGGGTGTGCAGTTCATCATTAATGGTACGCTGGAAATCGTGCACTCTCTCCATTAAGTCAAGGATGGTGGAGAGATATCAATACGTTGCCAGATAGCCTAATTAGCGTCTATAACTTTGAATAGTGGGTTTATTCATTGGTCGCAAGCGAATGTCCCGCCAGTTTGCCATTGATGATATAACAAAAAAACAGCGTGATTTTGCTTACCTAGCGGAAAATAGGTGCGGCCACCATGAAAATAAGAAAACGATTCCCAGTCAATTTACGTTCACTCATTTTATCTCTCGCCATTATCAGCATGCTCATTACGCTGACCAATGCCTATATTGCTGTTTATAAAGTACAAAAAGAGCTCATCACCGATCAAATACTGAGTTCAAACCTCAATTATTCTTCCAAACTCGCTGCGACTACGGAAAGTTTTTTGTCCTCAGCACAACAAGAACTTGCCTACAGCGCAACATTGATGGCAGAGGGCTTTGCCGACGATAAGGTATTGCTGGAGAAGAGTGAGCAAACATACCGCATGAGTACAAGCTTTAATTCGGTCTTTATTGCGGACACCAAAAATCAGGTACACGCGATTCATCCAGTATCACTCAATCTAAAAGGCAATACGCTAACGTCAGAAGCCAGTAAGCAAGCACTCAAAGAACGGAAACCGTTAATTAGTCAACCTTATATCTCAGCGGCAGGAAATTTGATTGTCCTGATATCCTCCCCGATAACAGATAAGCAAGGTCGCTACCTCGGCTACATCGGCGGAACCATTTATTTAAAAAGTAAAAGCGTCTTAAACGAATTCATGAACACCCACTTTTATAACGATTATTCTAGCGTTTACGTAATTGATAAAAATGGGATTGTTCTCTACCATCAGGATAAACAATGGGTCGGAAAACCTCTCAAAGACGAGAAAATCACGGCCACATTGCAGAGCAAAAAAAGTGGCACCCTCGCAATGTCGGATATTCAAGGTACTCCATCATTAGCGGGTTTTGATACGGTCACATCATCTGGCTGGATTATCGTTACCTTGCATCCTTCCCAAAACGTTATTGATTCTCTTAACAATGTTATGCGTTCAGTCTTATATGAAGGTGCGCCAGTGATGATATTAATACTTATCGCACTCACCTTGATTGCCTTCTCTATAGCCAATCCTCTACGCCTGCTGGCTGTTTCTGCCAGTAAGATGGAAGAGCCCAACGTGATTGAAAAAATCAAGAAAGTGCCTTCCTGGTACTTTGAAGTTGAGCAGCTAAAACGTGTCATTCTTTTCGGTACGGTCTTGTTGCACAAACGAATCGGCAAACTGAGCTTACAGGCCCACACCGATCCACTCACAGGGTTACTCAATCGACGTGGTGTCTATGAAAACATTGAGCTCATTCTGTCAAAGAGCCATCAGGCTGCCGCGATCGTGATTGATATTGACCATTTCAAACGCGTGAATGATACCTACGGACACAATATTGGCGACGATGTCATCAAGCTGCTGGCTAAAAGCATAAAACAGAGTTCACGTGACTCTGATCTGATTTGCCGCACTGGCGGAGAGGAATTTCTCGCACTACTGCCCGATACAGACATGAGGGAAGCTATTAACATTGCAGAGCGGCTGCGTAGAAAAGTGGAAAAAATGCCGCTGCCGATTCCTGAAAACATCACGATTTCATTAGGCGTCACCTGCTTTATTCCGGGAACGGTACAGATAGACAGCGTGTTGAAAATCGCAGATGACGCGCTCTATCAGGCCAAGCATGAAGGCAGAAACCGGGTCGTCACAAAAATCGTGCCTGAGAGTGTAATCAACAATGGCACAAGATAGTTATGCTCATCACCGTCTCGTGAGCGGGAAAACAGGCAAAAAAAACCCGCACAAGGCGGGTAAGGTCATTCTAATGACAGGGATGGTTAACTAACACAACAACTCACAGGAATGTGAGGTACTGACAAGGGATGGAAGGACTATAGCAAGCCAAATGTATAGTATTGTCATCAGCAGGTAAGGTTAATCTACCGGTTGTAAAACAACATTGGCGATGTTTCCCTGCCACCCTGTCTGGCTATTTCAGCCTGCTTCCCAGCCACCATTATGCTTTTTTCGTTTTTATCAGTGCAGCCAGCAATGCCATGATTGCCAGCGCGCTGGCAAGCCCTCCGAGCATCAGCCATCCTCCCTGATGCCAGGCAACCATCGCAACCGAGGATCCCCCTGCACCGCCTAAAAACATCCCCCCCATGAATAGGGTATTGATTCGGCCCCTCGCCGCTTCACCAAGCCCATAAATCACATGTTGGTTGGCCACTAAGGCGCTTTGCACGCCAAGATCGAGCAGGATAACACCAATAATCAGGCCAATAACGGAATCGAAGCCGATGAATATTCCCCATGAGAGCAGCGTCAGCAGCGCGCCGGCAATCACAACCGGGCGACTACCGGTTCTGTCGGCGATGCTTCCCGCCAGCGGAGCAGCAAAGATCCCTGCCACACCAATCACGCCGAACAACCCCGCAGCGGCGGCGCCCATTTGAAAACGTCCGCTTTCCAGATACAGCGCAAGCACGCTCCAGAACGCGCTGAACGATGCAAACAGCAGCGCCTGAATCAGCGTGGCTTTGCGTAATGCGCGTTCACCGCGCCACAGCGTCACCAATGAACGCATCAATTCACGGTAACGAACGGTTTGATTCGATGGTGAAGCCGGTAACATCCTTCCCATTGCCCACGCGCCCGCCAACGCCATCGGGACGCTCAGCCAGAACATCGCACGCCAGCCGGCGCTTTCCGCCACAAGACCCGCAATCGTACGGCTCAGCAGAATCCCGCTTAGCAAGCCGCTCATTACCGTCCCGACAATGGCGCCGCGCTGTTTCGCATTGGCAAGCGCCGCCGCAGCCGGAACAATCTGCTGTGCGGCAGTCGCCCCAAAACCGATGAGCAACGAAGCACTGAGCAAGGCAACAGCCGATGTCGATAAGGCTGCCAATGTCGAAGCCAACGCCAGCATCAAAAATTGCCACACAATCAACCAACGGCGATCGAATTTATCACCGAGAGGAACCAGCAGTAACAGCCCCAAAGCGTAACCCAACTGCGTTACGGTTGGGATCAGCGAGACTGCGCCGCTCGACGTAAAACTTTCACTCATCACGCCCAGCATCGGTTGGTTGTAATAGATATTGGCAACAGAAATACCGCTGGCTGCGGCCATCGAGAAAATCAGTAATTTGCCGGGAACCTGCTGCGTTCTAACCTCGGCTGCGCTGGATAATGTACTCATCATCATACCTGTCTGTGTGTTTCCCGCCGGAAGTCGGCAAGTGATGAACACAGCATAAGGCGCCGAGTTCATTCCCAGTAGAGAGGTAAAATGGATATCAGCTATTCCAATCAGGAATGGATTAGGAGAAAAGACGCTGAACGAAACCGGTAAACATTCTGGCACGAGCGGATGTCATACGGCCTCCGGGGTAGACAGCCCAGAGATCCATCTTCCCCAGCGACCATGAATCCAGCGCGGTGACGACCTGCCCACTTTCCAGCTCTGGCGCAAACATCCATTCAGATGCCACGGCCAGCCCTGCGCCAGACAGCACGGCCGCACGTACGCCTTCCGCCGCAGAAACCCGGATGCGTCCATTAGGGAATACGGTGGTCTGTGTTTCTTCTTGAGAGAAAACCCAGCGATCGGTTCTCTCACCCTGTAAATAGATGACGGCAGAGTGCGCAGCCAGTGCATCAGGGGAGGCAGGCACGCTATGACGCGCAAAATAGTCGGGAGTCGCCAGCAATCGCATAGAACACGATGCCAGCCGCTGAGCAATCAGGCTGGAATCCTTCATCTCCCCCAAACGCAATGCCACATCAATCCCTTCAGCAATCAGATCGATGGGACGATCGTCCAAAATGATATCGACGTTTAGCTGAGGATGTTCTGCCATGAACTCATGGAGCCGAGGCATGATGTGCAGCCTGGCAAAGGTTACTGGCGCGCAGATGCGCAGCCGCCCGGACAGCACTGCGCTCCCGCTCACTACCTGCTCTTGAGCCTCACCCAGCATCTTTAGCGCAGGGGTAATTCGCTCATAAAAATGCTGTCCCGCTTCTGTCGGCGTCAACCCTCGGGTAGAGCGAAGCAGTAACGGCGTTGCCAACTGATTTTCAAGCTGCATGATCGCTTTGGAAACCGCAGGCTGGCCGATACCGAGCCTGCGGGACGCAGCGGAAAACGACCCCGTTTCAAAAACGCAGATAAAGGTTTCCAGCGCGCTAAGGCGATCCATAGCTTCTCTTCCGCAAAAGGAGTTTCCCTGCATCATACAACAATCCGGCGAAGGTAAGATGGATTCACACACGCTCTTCCTCTCCCCACCCTCTACTGCGGTGAAGCACATTCGCTTTACCGCCAACCACATCAGGTATTACTCTGATGGAATGACTTGTCATGACAAGGCAGGCAAACTTTTGCCACCTTTTTCAAAATATTACGAGGCGATGCATGAAACTTTTCATTTACGAACACTGCCCATTCTGTGTCAGAGCCAGAATGATTTTTGGTCTGAAGAATCTGCCTGTTGAGCAATCCGTCATCATGGAAGGTGACATCGACACCCCAACACGCATGGTAGGTCGCAAAGTAGTTCCGATCCTGCAGAAAGAAGATGGGAGCTTCATGCCGGAAAGCATGGATATCGTCCACTATGTCGACAGCAAGCAAGCGCCGTTAATCGCCGACAAACCGGTTGATGCGGAGATTGAAGCCTGGTGTAAATCCGTTTCCAGCGCGGTGTTTAACCTTGCCGTTCCCCGCTTCACGAAAGCCGATTTCAAAGAGCTTTCAACGCCAGAGGCGCGTCATGCCTACACCTTGCGCGAAGAAAAAGCCTTCGGTGACCTAGATGCGCTGCTCGCAAAAACGCCGGAACTGATTACGGAAGTGGAACAAAAACTCGAAACTCTGGAGCCGCGTCTGGCAAACGTCAGCGCCATTTCCACCACCGATTTTATTCTGTTCCCAATCTTACTATCACTCACGATCGTGAAAGGCGTGCAGTTTGGCCCTCACGTTCGGGCGTACCTTGAGCGAGTATCAAACGCCAGCAAGGTTGACTTGTTGACCGATAAAGCGCGGTAAAACGGCAAGATAGAGACAACAAAGGAGCGGCTTATGCGGCTCCTTATTTTAGCAACGTTCGGATAACGTCGTTCATTTACCAATAGCAATCAGGATTATTGATCCTTGGGATAAAGTGCACACCCTTCTACGTCGTGCTCCAGCTTAATCACCGAATACGACTGAGCATTTTTCGTTTTCTTTATCAGGAAAGGACTTGTCGAAAAATAGCTGCCAATGTTCGCATCATCCACGAAACAGGCAATGATCTCCTTTTCATTTTCCGAGATAATACGTAGCGAATACGTCCAACTGCCATCTGTGTCTGTGGCTTCTGCCCGGTCCTTTTCCTGGCTAAACACATAATCACCGGTATCTTTCAGCAACGTCCCCTACGGGAAATGTTTCGGTCCAAAAGAACTGCGAAAAGTAGTCACATCCAAATGTTTCAGCAGCGTCAGCGCATCCGTTTTTGTTGCCGAAAAACCGGTCTGGGGAATCATCAATACTGAAAAAAACACGGCCCAAAATAGCTTCATTTACGGCAACCCTGCGATAGAACATCCGTGCGCGTATTCTATTTTAAAAACACGGTTCGCAATAGCGTTATGCGGCACGCTTTTACCTCATAACGCGTGACGGATTTCAGGCGTTATTTTGCCGTAACGTCTTACTAAACGCGCTTTGCGTTTCCGGCATGACATGATGATATTTCAGTGCATGCTGATTAAGGAAGCACACACCTTCGATCGGCAGCGTACCAAAAGGGGAAAGCGGTTTAACGCAACGGCCCATGCTATTTTCCACACTGTATATTCCTTTATAAGACGACAATATCGATGTCTAGGTGAACGATAAGGCGAGAACAACGCGCTTATGCCAGATCAGGCTGTTTAACTAAGTAATGGCTAGGCATACCGCGGATTTCCACGATTTCGCCATCCAGTTGCTGTGCTTCTATATTCTTCATTAACACAAACTGCCCATTAACATTGGCAGCTACGCCATGCCAGGGTGTCAACCAATCGTCCTTGGTGGGCATCATATGAATACCCAGCTTCAGGCTGTCCGAAGGCTGCGGGTGAATAGACAAACGGATGGCGTCTGGGAATTGTTCAGCAAGCAGATTGCCCCATGCCCAACTGCGTTGAATCACACCGCATGCACGTTTTTTGGCATCTTTCTGTAACGCCGCATTAGAGCCGGTATAGTCAGGCCTCAGGCTATCTTCATAGAGGAAACGGGTCATTGAGCGGTAAAGCTGCAAACCTTCTTCGCTCTGCATGAGCTGCGCTTTCACCTCATTTTCTGAGTCAGCATAATTCTCAACCAGTTGCTGGCGAAGACGATCATAGTCAGCGGTGAGTGCAGCCATATTCTCTACATCTTTAAGATTAAAAACGCTGAGATGAACGGCACCGAGTTCATGCAGTAAATTTTCAATCTCATCCTGATAGATGTTAATTGTTTCATCACTGGTACCAATCAGATCGCCAAATACATGCCCATCAGAACAAATACGGATATGAGCACCGGGTGGATAATACAGCTGAATACGCTGACATAATGAGTTCAGGAAGGTCAGGGACAAACGCTCCGCCATATCTGGTTTTCTCCCTAACACCTTATAAGGGCTAGGAGATTTAACCGGAAACGCTGGGAGAATAAGTTCAATGCGACGGCCTTCTTCAATAAAGGCACGGATTCTGGGCAATTGAACCTGAGCCACCTGAGACTCTTCTTCACTAATCAGCTTCGTTGAATGGGTAAATCTACGCCGATATTGGATCAACTCACTTAATATTAGCGATGAAACCAATTCATTGTTCATTATATCCAAAGTAACCTCATGAACTTACATTAATTTAAAGAAGGAAATTAACCACATTATTACAACATAGAAACAATAAAATAAAAAACTTGTACGCACACAAAAAAATACTGAATAACATATTCAGTATTTTTATTTACATCGCTAATAATTAATTTGAATTATAAATAAAAATAATAAAAATTAAGAAGGTAATTATTAAAAATGAGGATAAGTGACGATGGAATCTGATCTCTTCCTTTTGTTCAGTACCGCACGTCCCATTACAGAACTGGTAGCGCTGACCCAGCGCATCCGTCACTGCCGTCGGCGATTAACCTCAAAGGCCGCTGGCTAGAAGAATGTGGCTTTATCACCGGGTGCTTGATATGACTGACGTGAACGACACCGGATTTGCACAACGCTTGCGTGACCTGCGCAGGCAAAAGGGACTTTCACAGTCTGAACTCGGCAAGCTGGCTGACCTGCATTACACCCACATTGGCCGCTTTGAGCGCGGCACATCCCGACCGGGCGGCGACACCTTAAAGCGTCTGGCCGATGCGCTGGATGTGACCGGGGATTACCTGCTCGAAGGGGCGACGGATGAAGCGGCTAAGGCAAGATTTGAAGACCGCGAGTTACTGCGGCAGTTTCAGGAAGTCGAGCAGTTGCCCGATGAGGATAAGGAAGTGATTAAGAAGTTACTGGATGCCTTTTTAACCAAGAAGCAGTTACAGGCACTGGCAAAGTAACGCAGTTAACGCGGAACTGACGCGCTTGCAACACGTCAGCCCGCTCACCACAAGCAACTAAAAGAGGTAGTTACTATGGCTAAGGCACATTCTAAGTCAGACGTCACACTTAATAAACCCGCCAGAACAGAGCGTTACTACACCGTGGGATACGCCCCGCATAATGGTAAATCCAACCCGCCCTCCGCCATCAACCTTAAAGGCCGCTGGCTCGAAGAGTCCGGTTTTATCACCGGGATGCCTGTGACCGTTACGGTGGAAAGAGGGAGGATTATTATTGAGACGCAGATTAATTTATAACAACTGACCTGACCGCTAATAAAATAAAAAGCCGGAAGGATCATCAGATCA
>NZ_JACDRR010000034.1 GCF_013449375.1 Pectobacterium sp. CFBP8739
ATAGGGATTATCCGGTGCTCATCGTACTTTTTAGCGCACCTAACCCATTGAAGCAACGGCCTTTTCAGACGGCGTTTTCGGTTACATTAACGCGCCCGCAACCCGAACACCCCGACGCGCACTTTTAGCCCCGGACACGCTACCGCCATGCTGTGACGTCCCTGTCTGCCTGCGCCACATCATAGCAGCGGCGGCAGCCGCTGCCATTAGTCGTTTGCTGTTGAACCGGGGTTTATCGCGGCGCGAGCCGTTCCGCAGCTTGCCTGTGGGACGGTGAAGCGTCTGCCGGGCGCGGGCTGGCGAAGCCCGCAGGACAACGCCTTGGCAGGGAGGCCCCCAGCGGGGGCCGCACGGGGCGGAGATGGCGAGCACGGGAACGAGCAAGGAGCCTGCGACTGCGAGCCGGGCGCAGCCAGTGCAGCGGGGTTGGGGCGGGGGCGAGGTGAAGCCGTTCAGCGCCGTGACGAAGGAGCGGCTTCTGCTTTGGGGTTGACGTTGGCCGAGAGTTGGCACGGAGCCTGCGCCGCCAGGGAGGGCGGCCACGCCGTGGAAGCCGAAGAACGGGCACGATGCCGACAGCAGAGGGCGCAGCCCTGTGCGCCGCGCTGTGCTGAGGAGCACAACCCCGGCGGCCAGCCGCACGCCGATGCGGAAGAAGACCGCAACGCGCCCATCACTCAACCGGCGCCGACATAATGTGTGTTACGCGTTGGCCGCGTTCAGCGGCTTTCGCGTAATGCCACATTATGTTGAATGACGAACGGCCAGCCACTGAGTGGAAGAGAACACTGTTGCTGAGTGCTGGCCGGGCGGCATTTACCGCCGGCGCGCCGATGCTGACCACGGCAAGAGGTGCGCCACGGACGGCGCGCCTGTTGCCCTGCGCTGTACCGCGATATCGAAGGGAGAGAGCTACTTTTTCAGGCTGTCCGGTAGCGGCGTGGTGTCCGGCTTGGGTGTCGCGTCCGGCCTGCGCTCGTCCCGCTGCTTTTTACGCCGTGCCCGCTGTTTCCGCTCCGCCGGATGGGTCTGTTCATGCACTTTCTGCAAGTGACCGATGGCGACCCGCGTGTAGATTTGCGTCGTCTCCAGCTTCTCATGGCCAAGTATCGCCTGGATATGTCGCGTGTCCGCGCCGTTCTCCAGCATCTGCGTCGCCATCGAGTGCCGGAACAGGTGACAGGCTCCCGGTTTATCAAGGTGCCCTGTTTCCCGGATGGCTTTCCCCGCCATCTGCGTCAGCGTCACCCGTGCCAGTCCTGCCCCTTTGTGGCTGATAAACAGGTGGCCGCTGTCATACCGTTTCGCCAGTTCAGGTCGCGCATGATTCAGGTAGCGCGTCAGCCACTTGCACGCCCGCTCACCCAGCGGCACCACCCGGTCCTTATTGCCCTTGCCCTGACGCACCACCATCACCCCCCGGCTCAGGTCGATATCGCTCAGCATCAGGTTGACCGCCTCCGCCCGCCGGATACCGCTGCTCCACAGCACTTCCAGTATCACCCGGTTACGCAGCCCGAGAACCGTGCCGCTCTCCACCGACTGCAACACCCCGCCGGTTTCTTCCACGCTCAGCACCTGCGCCGGCAGCCGCTTTTCCTCTTTCGGCAACGTCAGCATGTCCGCCGGGTTATACAGGATAACGTGACGCGTCAGCAGCCAGCGGAACAGCATCCGGATAGCCGTCAGGCGGCCAAGCTGACTGCCCGCCGTTAACGGATGACCGTCTGCCTTGCGGTAACCTCGCAGCCAGCGCTGATACCCCTCCAGCACCGGCAGGCTTATCTGCGGCGCATAGCTCAAGCCCCGGTCTTCACACCACGCCACGAACGGCAGTAGCCGCTCCCGGTAACCTTCATGCGTGCGCGGGCTGTAGCCGGCGGCGCTCAGGTGCTCAAGATAAGCGGCGGTGTGCTGGCGTAGCGTCTGCGTCTGGCGGCTAAGGTAAAGGGCTTCCGGGCTGGGTGGTTTTGACTGGCTCATGGCGGCGCGTCCTGCGTGAGAGTGGATGAGCGGCAGATAAGGGAACTACGGTACGACAGGCTTATTATGTTGTGCCGGAACAGTGCTTTTACCGTTAACCCGACTTGCGGTAGCCGAACCCTTACTGGCTGCGGCTTTGCGCGGTTTTACTGACCCAGACTTGGCCCCGACTTGGGGCAGACTTGACCCCGACTTGCTGTCACCTGACCCAGACTTGCGTGAGTCGTACCCGTCTTTTTCATCAACTTCCGGCTCGATTAACCCGCACAGGTGCGCGCCTTCCGGTACGCTGCCGTCCCACAGCAGCTCATATTGCAGCAGGTGTCCCCGGCTGCCGCCGTGTACCAGCAGGTACTCCATCTCCGCCAGTCGCAGACAGTGCAGCTTAAGCTGGCTGTCACTCCACTGGGTCGCATCGCGGATATCCCGTCGGGTAAAGCGCACGTCGCCCGGCTTTTTGCTCTGCGTATGCGCCAACTGGTTCACCATCCCCTGTATCAGCAGCAACAGCTTGCGGGTCTGCGGCGGCATCTCATCCAGCGTCCGGCCTAATATCTCGTGCGCGAGCCGATTCGCCAGCACGATATCCGACCGTTCGACCTCGATATACTCGATAACCTGCCCACGGTGCGCCACCGTCTTCACCTCCCGCTGGTACTGGTGAAGCAGGGCGATGCTCTGTATCAGGGTGAGGTACTTCATATGGTCACGCCGCGTGCGGGTTTTGTCGCTCAGGAACGTGAGCTGTGACGCGAACGGGTTCACCACCTTTAACGGTTTCAGTAACCGCTGGGCATTTTGATGTAACTCCGTCAGATACCCTTTCTCGTTCTCCATCAGCAACCCTTCCAGCGTCTGCGCCTTACGCTGCTGAGCATGGATAGCCTCGGTCTGTTCGCGGGATTCATTGACGGTGAGGACAAGGCAACGGTTCAGTAGCTCTTCGTCCACGTCGATGGCCGTGGTGGTCAGCATCAGCATCACCGGGCCTTTCACCGTGTACTGTTTGGTGACCAGATTGCCTGTGGCATCGTCCTTGCCCGTACTGGCTATCGTCAGTTCCCCGTCGCTCTGCAACAGCTTCAGCGCATAGGCGGCTTGTCTTACGCCTTCTTCTTCGGCGATGGCCAGTATCTTGTGTTGCAGGTTGGTTTCACCCAGATAGAACAGGCTCTGGCCGGTCATCGCCGAGTATTGCAGCCGCTCTTCCGGTGGTATCAGGTTCAGCACCGCGTCCATCAGGGAGGATTTTCCCGCCGCACTGGAGGACTGGATTAACACCGCTAACGGCCTGTCCAGCTTGCGCGACACCGCCGCTAAGTAACCCGCCACTAAGTTAACGGACTCGCCCACCACGCCACAGGCGGCCAGGTCATCCGTCAGTCGGCTAATCAGGTTCGGGTCACGAAGTAACGCCAGCGCCGCCGCTTTGGCGTCGTCATCAAGCTCGGGAACGTTTTCAGCAGGGGTTTCCGGTTGGCTCAGATGGGTTTCCAGTGCCAGCAGTACACGGCCTAAGCTGCGTTTGAGGTCGCTTTCCGCTAACCCCAGCTCACCGGCCGCTAACCGCGCATAACCTGCACGGCTCCGCGCACTCATCATGTCCACGCTGTCGGCGAACACCACGCCGCTGGCCGTGTCGATAACCTGTGCGTTCACCTTCATCACGCCGCTGCCCGCCTTCACCGACGATAACCCTCGGATGCGCCACTGCTGACCGGATAAGGTGATTTCAAGTTCACCGTTCGCCAGCGTTTCAACGACGACGCCCGGCTCGGTCGCCTGCGCCGCTTTGACGGCTTCCACACCTGCCGCTAAGGTCGTGGCGGGTTGTGGTGAGGCTTTCCGTTGTGGCACGGATTCAGGTTCAGCACTGACTGCCTCCCCCATCGCCATTGCGCCTTCTACCGCCGCACGGAACGCCACTTCCGGCTCCGCGACTTTACACAGGTATTCATTCGCATCCATCCCGGCAGGGAACACCACGCGGAACGGCGTGATACCGTCAGCGACTAACGCAGAAGCCAGTTTCACCGCGCCTTCATCGCCTGCCGCGTCGTTATCGAACGCGATAAGCACCTGTTTCACGCCGTGGCGGATAAACGCCTGGCGCATCTCATTGGTAAACCCGTTGACCCCATACGCCGCCGTCACATTACGGTAACCCGCCACCCAGAACGACATTGCATCGATAAGCGATTCGCATAAGATGACCGACTTACCCGCCACTAACGCCGGCTCGTTCCACACCCCGCCATGCGGCCCCGGCAGATACAGGTGCAGCGGGGTGCCTTTGCGTAACTCATGGCTGACCTTGCGCCCGTACAGCTCCCGCACCTGACCGTGAAGGTCGATAACCGGCACCACGAGCGACCCCGCCAGATGTTCATGGCCACTCTCACGCATCACCCCCAGCGCCTGCAACTGACTGCGGATGGCCGCCCCGTCTTTGAGCTTCTTCGGCGGCAGACGGTAGCCCAGCGTGCGGTTGGCGAACCCCAGGCGGAACTGCGCCACTAACTCGGGATGATTGAGGCGGCGCTTTTCCAGATACGCGATGGCGTCCGGCGCGTTCAGCAGCGTGTGGTGATAGAACTCCACCACACGGCCAAGCAACGCCTGCCGCTCCTGCTCATCGGCGATATCCGTAACCGGTGGCAGCGGTGCCGCCGCCGGCACCGCACCCAGCTCACCGCGCAGGCGGTCAACGGCCCGATGCAAGCTTAGCCCCTCGGTTTTCATCACCCAGTCCAGCACCGAGCCGCCTGCATCACAGCCGAAGCAGTGATAGAGGTTCTTCTCTGGGCTGATGACCATAGACGGGGTTTTCTCCTGATGGAACGGACACAGCACCACATAGTCCTTGCCGCGTTTGAACACCTGCCGACCCTGCGAGCGCACGACTTCAGCCAATGGCACGGCGGCTTTCAGGTGCTGCAACTCGGATTCGGGGATGCGTGCCATGACTCATATCCTTATAAAAATATTTCTGATAAAGCATTTATGCTTGATAAGGTAGCTTTCACGCTTTATCATGTCAAGCATGTAACGTTCATATCAACGCACTGAGGCATGGATGATGACGGATAATTACGGCAACATGGCTTTGTTTGATACCGCCATGATGACTGAGGTGCTTGATATGACAGACGTGAACGACACCGGATTTGCGCAGCGCCTGCGTGACCTGCGCAGGCAAAAAGGACTTTCACAGTCTGAACTCGGCAAGCTGGCCGGCCTCCATTACACCCACATTGGCCGCTTTGAGCGCGGTACATCCCGGCCAGGTGGGGACACGTTAAAGCGTCTGGCCGATGCGCTGGATGTGACCGGGGATTACCTGCTGGAAGGCGCGGCGGATGAAGCGGCTAAGGCCAGATTTGAAGACCGGGAGTTATTGCGACAGTTTCAGGAAGTTGAGCAGTTGCCCGATGAGGATAAGGAAGTGATTAAGAAGTTGCTGGATGCCTTTCTGACCAAGAAGCAGTTACAGGCGCTGGCAAAGTAACACCGTTAACGCGGAACTGACGCGCTTGCAACACGTCAGTCCGCTAACCACAACCAACTAACAAGGAGTTGACTATGGCTGACGCGCATTCTACGCCAGACACCACCGTTTTTAAAATCTCGCAACACGAGCGCTTTACCCGCGTCGGGTATCGACCGGTTAAAGGCAATCACGACATCCCCGCCATCAACATGGCCGGGCAGTGGCTGAAGGAAGCCGGCTTCCGCACCGGGCAGCCGCTGAAGCTGCGCGTGATGCCGGGCTGCATTGTGATTACCGTGCAGGATATCCGCGCACTGTGGCAAGACCTGCACGCGCTCAGTGTCGCCGCGTTCGATGAACAGGCGGTGGCACAGTGGTTAAGAGGGTTTCCGGGTGGGCTTAATCTGGCAGGGATGGAGAACGGGCGGTAAATGACCGCCACTGAGCAGCAGATAAAATAAAGCCGGAAGGATCGTTGCGATCGCTTCCGGCTTTTTATTATTAAAGCTGTATCGGCTTATAGTCTAATATTTTATCAGCTATTTCTTCAGCGCTTAGATCATCGTAGAAAATATAATTTGCAGCTTGAGGATCAGCAACTTTACGACAAAGAAAGTCAATATCTTTATCAGACTCTTCTTCTGTTCCTTCACTAAGCTGGATCTTTTTTATCAATTCTATAAGCTCTTCTCTTTTCATATTCAACCTCAAAAATGATATGCCCGATCCAATATGTCCAGATGATATCGAGGAGTGGTAATTATTATATTATCAATATCATAAACGCCACCACCATGCTGGATTGGTGTACGATGATGTAGAACGTAAGATCTATTTTTTCCGTTCCACTGTGAATTATGAGCTATTGGAGCTTTACCACCTTTCATTCTGGTAATGTTTGAAGGACTAAACTGTTGAGCTAAATGAGGATCATTGCCAACTTCTTTCCAAACATTTTCTCTAAAATCATCGAATGACTTGAATGTCCTTCCGCGCAATTTATCTGCTACTGAGGATGGAAATAAGCCAGCATTTCCATGACTTCCACGTAACCACCTTCCTTCTATTCGGCTACCTTTTCCAGATGCAGTACCGGGACTACATCTGGACAACCCCAGCGGATCGATCCAGCAGACAGGATTTGGCACATACCCATAATTACTCTCCCCCCCCGCTATCCCTATCGGGTCGGGCGAGACGTAGCACCCACCACTTGGGTCGTAGTACCGAAAACGGTTATAACATAGCCCGCTTTCCGCGTCACGGTATTGCCCGGCAAAGGCCAGTCCCGGATCGAGATTTTCAGTATTATCTGTATACCGCTGGCCCCATAAATTGGTGCGTGGAGCCTGCCAGCGAAGTTCGCCTTGCGTATTAAAGACTGCCTGCGGTTCGCCGTTATGGCCGCTGGTGACAAAGTCCGTTTCCCAACTGCCGTCTGTATTTTGGCGTTGCTGAACCAGCAATTCCCAGCCGTTATGTACCCAGTGGCGGCGGCTGATAAGCTGGTTATCGCGATAGTGCCGTACCTCGGCTATCTGGTCGCCATCCCACAGGTAGCGAATGTCTTCAGCTTTTTGGTCGCAGCGTTTGCCGATGCGTCGCCCGAATGGGTCGTAGCGGTAGAACCAGCGCTCGCCGCTCGGCGTGTCCACGGCTCTGAGCTGATTGCGACAGTCCCAGCGGTAGCGCCACACCTGTGGTCGGTAGCCCGGCTGTACCACCTGCTTGCGTATCAGCCTTCCGGCCTTGTCGTACTGGTAGTGAGTGTTGTCCTGTTGGGTCAGTCGTCCGGCCTGCCAGTCGGTCAGCCTTGTCGCGTCCTGTGGCAGCCCGTTACGGGTGTAGCGGTATTGTTCTTCGGTGTTAACAGTGCGCCCCGCGCCGCCACTCAGTACCGACAGTACCCGCCCGCTAGCATCGAGTTGATAGCCTGCCGCCTCACGG
This sequence comes from Pectobacterium sp. CFBP8739, assembly GCF_013449375.1. Taxonomy (GTDB): domain Bacteria; phylum Pseudomonadota; class Gammaproteobacteria; order Enterobacterales; family Enterobacteriaceae; genus Pectobacterium. The sequence goes on from NZ_JACDRR010000034.1 coordinate 7,421, forward strand.
TTACGCCGGGTGCCGGTCAGGTTTCCTGCACCGTCGTAGAGGTATTCACGGGTCTGGGTGGGTTGCAGGCGACCGTCCACCGTCTGACCGCTCATGTCCCGCGTCAGCCAGCCCATGACATCGTATTCGCGCTGCTGCGTAAAACCGCCCTTGCTCTGTCGAGTAGATTCACGTCCAGCAGCATCATAAGCCAGCGTCAGTTCCGCGCCGTCCGGTAACTGTATCTGGCGCAGTTCGCCCGTCGCGCTATAGCAGAAGGAACTGGTCAGTACCGCGCTGTCTTCCTCACCTTCCCAGAACAGGCTGCGGGACACGGTGTGCGATGCCTCCTGATAGCGACGTCGGATGACCGAACCGCTGTTCCGCTCCTGCACCACCCGGTCACGCTCGTCATACTCAAGCTGGATATGACTGGTGGTAGATGCCACTTCCATCAACCTGCCTGCCGCATCGTAGCGATAGTGCAGTATATCGTCTGGTGCCGTTTCTTTTATCAGCAATCCGCGCCCGTCGTACAGGAAGTGGCGGGTTTCTCCTTCACCATTGCGAACGGTGATGCAGTTGCCGTCTTCGTCATAGCCGTAGTGGGTTTCGGTGCCCGCCATGTCGCGTTCACGTATGACACGTCCGTCTGCATCCAGCCACCACTGCCAGCGGTTGCCATCAGGGGCAATCACGCAGACAAGCTGCTGGCTTTCTTTGTCGTACTCGTACTGCCAGGTGCGACCTGCCGCATCGGTACGTGATGTCAGCAAATCAAACGCGCCGTAGGTTTGTCGCCACACCGCACCGTTGCCGTCGGTATAGTTCAGCAGGTTGTTGTGTTTATCGTACTGGCTCTGCTCTTGCTTATCGTCCGGGCGCAGCAGTTGCTCCGGTAGCTTCCAACTTGCACGGCGATAACCCAGCCGATAGGTTGAGCCATCCGGGCGCGTCCAGGTGGTCAGTCGGTCCTGCGGGTCATAACGTAGTTGCTGGGTACGGGACTCCGCATCCGTGGCGCTCAGCAGGCGCTGGCGGTGGTCGTAAAACAGGCTGGCCTGTACCTGACCGTTCTGGTCACTGACCTCGGTCAGCAGGCCGTAGCGGTTCCAGGCAAAGCGTACTTCGCTGTTGTCCGGCCCGGTCAGGCTCTGCGGGTTGCCCTTGCTGTCGTACTGCCATGCCCAGTTGCGCCCGAGTGGGTCAGTAATACCGATAAGCCGCTCATGGTCGTCGTAGGCGTACTGCCATTGGTGGCCGCTGCCGTCGGTGAAGGTGCTGACCAGCCCGGTATCATCCAGATAGGCAAATTCCACCACCCGGCCCGCCGGGGAGATTTCCCGCAGCAGGTTGCCCACATCGTCGTATTCATAACGGGTGATATGACCGAGCAGGGACTTTTCCCACGCCATCAGGTGCAGGTCATTGAAGCCATATTCACTGCGTTGGCCTAGCCCGTCAGTCATCACCACACGGTCGGCCAGGTACTCAAACTTCGCCGTCAGGTAGCCGTCGGCACAGGTGGTGTAGATGCACCTGCCTTGATGGTCATACTCATAACGCGCCCAGGTCTTGTCGTTGTCGTGCCAGCGCGTCAGACGATGATGGTTGTCATATTCGTAGAACAGGTGATAGGCATGAGCGGCATCCGTCTCGACCAGTCGGCCTTGCTCATCCTGCCGGTATTCGGCCAGCACGGTTTTCTGGCCGCCATCGATACGCTGTATCTGGCGCAGGAATTCCCCCTGCCACACCAGCAACAGCTCGATGCCGTCGCTGTGCCGCACCTTGCGCAGATAGCCTTTGGGGTCGCGGAGAAAGTCGATTCGATTCTGGTGGTTGTCGGTGATGGTTGACAACAGCAACTGGTCATCTTGTTTGGCGGTAAAGGCCCGCCAGGTCTGGCTGTCGCGGTGCCAGAGATGAAAACCGTTATGCCGCCGCAGCAGCTTGAATTCGGGGTATTCGGCGCAGTACACCACGGTGGAACCGAGCCCGAAGGTGAAATCAATGTCATAGCCCTGTGCCAGCGTGATAGTGACATGTGTGTCGCCTTCATCCTGACTGACGGTAGCGACCTCACTCCAGCTATCCTGCCAGCCATGGCCTACTAATCCTACATATGAAGAGGCGGTACGGTAAGTGCGTTCGAATACCAGCGGGAGAGTCTGGCCCAGCTCGATATCGGTGCGGCTTTCAATTACTTCACCGCTGGCGATATACACCGGGTCTTTCTTGAAGGCTTTGGCTGCTTCTTTATATCGCGCCCGACCCTTGCTTGCCTTAAATGCACGGGTGGCGCAGCGTGTCTTTTGCCTGAGGCGCTTACCCGCCCAGAGTGCCCCAGCGCCCAGCCCTTTCATCACCGCTTTGGGGCCGCGAAAGAATAGCTTCCCCAGCCCGCGAAACAGGCCGCGGGTCGGCGGCACCAGAAATTCTACCGCAATCAGCATCGCTTTCTGCCAGCCGCTGAACTCGTCCTGTACCTCCAGTACGGTAGCCTGACCGGAGCCAAAGAACACCGTCGATGCCCCATCCTTGATGGTGGCACCACACACAGTTTTATCACCAATCCGCGCCGCCGGATGACCGTTCACGAAGACGGTTTCGCTGCCCTGCGCAATCAGTTGCGGACCGTTGTGTTTGGTACACAGAACAGCATCAACTTTCGCACGGGATACTTTATTGCCTTCAACAAAAACATTCGGTGAACCGCTGTCCACGTTCCCCGCAGGTGGTGAGGCACTGTCCACCATGGCGGATACCCGACCACTCACCGCCGATATCAGGCTTCCCACCCCCAGTACCGCCAACCCACCGACCACGGCAATCGCCAGCCCACCAGTGACGCCCACCAGAGCAACGGCCACCGCCGCGACCGCTGCGGCGACCAGCGCCCCAGCAACGGCACCGAGCAGTGCCCCCAGAAAGCTGCTGTGTTTGATAGGCTTGCCCGGTGAGGTCGGCGGCAAGCCGCTGCCGGGTGTCGGTAAATCGGGCGGTAGCGTGGGCCGGTTGCCTGCGTGCATGGCACCGACACGCGCAATACGCGCCAGAATGTCATCACGCATCGCTGCCCTCCATTCCCTCCGATGTGGCAGACTCAGTAGATTCAAAGGTCTCAATCACCGCCAGCAGTTCGGCTTTGCGGGCATCACTCAGCACGTCAGCGGCGGTAATAGTGAACGTCAGCAGCAGGTTGCCACGTACCTGCATTACCACTACTTGATGCATCTGGCCTTCCGGTGACTGCCAGGTGTACTCCAGCGCTGGGGCGGGCGCGCCTGACAGTGTGAGTTCCCAGGATTGCACTTCTTGATAACCAGTGAGATGGGTAGAAAACTGCTCCAGCGTTTTCTGATACACCCCATCTGGCGTTTGACCGGGTTCGGTCGGGGTGCGGTTAACCACCAAGTTAGTGGTTTCATCCGGCAAGACAAAAACGTGCAGGGATTCATCGCGCCACTGCGCAGGAATGGCGAGCGTGCCTTCGTTCATCTGATACATGTTCACGTGTCCTTGTTGTTCTTGTTATTTAATTCAGGTCAATTTGCTGGCCATTGATGACAATGTGGGTACCCTTGATGTTGATAACCCCGTCCGCGCCGATACCAATAAACCCCTTGTCCGTGGCTATCAGGATGCCCCCCTTCTGTGACTGGATGGCAATGTTGTTTTTCACCTGAAGGCTGTCGTTGTCATCCACGATCGTGCTGCGGTTTTTGGTTACGGCGACAGTTTGCTGCCCCTGAATTTCAGTGGACTGGTCTTTCTCCACCGATACCGTCTGATTCCCCCCGACGCTTTCGGTGTGGTCAGAGATCACCGTCGTACTACGGTTATTCAACACCACGGTGTTCATGTCTTTTTGGGCATGGATAAACACCTCTTCCTGACCGGCCTGGTCTTCAAAACGCAGCTCATTGAAGCCCGCCCCCTTGTGCGTTGAGGTACGCAGCGAGGTGCGTGTCTTATTCGCGGGCAGCGGGTACGGCGAGGGGTTGGTGGCATGAAAGGTTCTGCCCGTCACGATAGGCTGATCAGGGTCGCCTTCAAGAAAGCTGACAATCACCTCATGGCCGATGCGTGGGATGGCTATCAGGCCGTACTGACCGCCCGCCCAGCCCTGACTGACGCGTACCCAGCAGGAGCTCTGGTCATCGCTGGAGCCGTAGCGGTCCCACGGGAATTGCAGTTTGATGCGCCCGTATTCGTCGCAGTAGATTTCCTCACCCGCGGGGCCGACCACGGTGGCAATCTGCGGACCATCGACCATCGGTTTGTACGGCAGGTCGGCACGCCAGGTGCTTTTGGCACTAATCACCTCGAAGCTGTTGCTGTAGGTGGTCGGTTCACCACCGCTTTCTTCTTCCAGCGCCTGCGGCTGCTGCCCGCTGTGGGTGATGGCAATCAGTTGCCAGCCACTATTCAGCGTCGGATTGGGGTGTTCAGTTAAGGTAAAGCTGCTGCCGGGCATCAACATCGCGGCATTGGATTCGCCGGAGCCAGTCATCGCTCCCGCGCGTAACGCATCCAGCCGGTAGCCGGTAAAGGCCTTGCCGCTCGGGTCTTGTTTAAAGCGCCCGGGGTAGTCATAGTGCTGATAGCTTTCGCGCTGGTGCGCCAGCTCGCCGCTCATCCTGCTGTGCAGCAGGCCGTAGGCTGGGGTTTTGAAGCTGTAATCCTTGAGTGCGACTTCTGCGGTACTGACGGCTTCGGCGTAGCGGAAACGGCGGACATATTCGCCTTCACTCAGCCCCTGTGTGGCGAGGTTGAAGAACAGCTCTGGGCCTTTGCTGAGCGCCCCGGCATCATCCGCAAAGACGACGCGGTGTTTTCCTTCTTCAAACTCATGGAAGAAGTACAGCCCTTCTTCCGCTGCCAGACGGGTGATAAACGCCAAATCACTCTCACGATACTGTACGCAGTATTCGCGCGGGGCGTGGTCGTGACGCAGTGCAAAGGCGTAATCGGTGATACCCGCCTCTTCCAGCAACGTACCGATAATCGCTTCCGGTTTTTGCGCCTGAAAAATGCGGGCGTTGGTACGCAGCCCCAGCCGCCACAGAGCGGGACGTACTTCTGCCTGATAGCGGGTGCGACGAAAACCGGTGTCACCCTGCGCGAAGGCACTGATAATGCCGCTGACCTGGCGCTTGAGTTCGCCTTCATACCACACCAGCAGCTCACAGGGTTGGTCGAGTACCGTACCAAAATCCACATCTGGCAAGGCACTCGCCAGATTCAGCGACAGGGCAAACGGCTGGTTAAGTGCCTCGCTGAGTTGAAAATCCACCACGGCAAAGGTCGAGGCGGGCAATGCACCGACCTTTACCGTGAACTGTAATCCTGTACTGTTTGCCACGTTTATTTCCTCGTTTCCCGTGATGAAAACCGTGTTGTCTGTACTCAGGTCTGGGAGAACCAGACCTCAGGACAGTGCACGCAGAAAACCCGGGACAAGCCCGGGCTGGAGACAGAAGGATTACGCTTCGACTGGCGCACGCCAGTCATCAGAGCCAGAGGTACCGGCAACGGTGTGTTCCCAGTCGATTTTGCGGTAAGCCAGCGACACTTCGATTAACTGGGTGTAATCCAGTTTGGACGGGTCCTGGCAGTGTGGCATCTGGCAGTTGATATCCACGATGGTGGCATCGGTTAGCACGGTAGAGAAGAAGTGCTCCTGCTTGCCTTCCACCGAGGTGCGATACCACTTCAGGGTAACGGTCGGCAGCATTTCACCGGAGGCTAGGGCGTTGTACATCAGTGGCACCGCTTTGTTCAGCGCAACGGTGAACTTGAACGGCTTGTGGACACGCTGACCAGACGGCTGGCCAGACTGCGGATCGGTCGGCACGGTGACGATGTGTTTGAATTCCTGTACCAGCATTTCGTCTTCGTGGCCCTGCACGTAGATGTTACCGACCGAATCAGAGGTGAAGGCCCCTGCGGTGATATTGCCCTGCGTTTTACCTTCGATGCTGATATAGCATGGAGTTGGCATAGTCTTGCTCCTTGTTGTTGAACGTGATGAGTAACTTCACGCTCTGTATAGCAATCCGCATGCCAATTTTTATCTCATTGTTTTTACTAAATAATCACTTAATCCAAATTTTCCCTAAGTCAAATTTGAGCAAGAAATTGCGCAGACCTCGTGAAAAAACGGCATCCATTGCGCAAAAAGTGATTTCCACTAGGAAGTGAGCAAGAAGTTGCGCAGAATGTGCATTTGTTCTGAAAATTTTTGTTATCCCTAAGAGACTGACGTCTTTTTTGAATAAATTAACGATTAATTTTTGTTAACTGAACGTTATTACCGATTAAAAATACAAAAATAATTAAATCTACTAATCATTAGCCGACTGATATTGTGGCAATGGGATGACAAAAGCAGAGGAATAAGAGAGGCGTTGGCGCGGACTTGGTATTGCCACCGCTCGTGTGGGAAGCGGGTGGCAAAATAAAGGTTCATCGCATTTTACTGGGGAACGCTAACCTGCGATGACCCTTTTTTATGTCGATGTTTTTTGCAGAACCACGCAACGTCATCACATTGCAAAAGACGTGTTCACTTTATATTAACGGAACTGTATTAAGCGAAACGTTGCACAACAGAATGTATAGCAACGTAAAGACCCCCTTCGTTACACCTATTGCCGCTTTAAATTCAAGCAGCGTTCCCCTATTCTTAGGCACACTTATTAGTTATTAGCCGTGATGCTTTGCTCTGGGATAAACACGATGAAACGTACAAAAAATATTAATCAGGAAATGTTCCGCAAGGAGTGGCGAACGCACCGTCTGGCACCTGTCGCGTTGGCCGTCAGCGCCGTATTTTTCCTCGCGGGCTGTGAACAAACCGATGAAACCGTCTCTCTCTATCAGAATGCAGATGACTGTTCGTCAGCTAACCCGTCAATGGCAGCCCAGTGCACCACTGCGTACAATAATGCGTTAAAAGAAGCGGAAAAAACGGCACCAAAATACGCAACGAAAGAAGATTGCGTAGCGGAATTCGGCGAAGCGCAGTGTACTCAAACACCAGCCCCAGCACAGGCTGGTATGGCCGCAGAATCTCAGCAGGGCGGCGGTATGTCTTGGATGCCATTGATGGCCGGCTACATGATGGGTCGCATGATGGGCGGCGGTGCCGGTTTCGCACAACAGCCGCTGTTCAGTCCAAAAACGCCAGCTAGCCCAGCTAATGGTCAGTTCGTTGATGCTGCGGGTAAAAACTACGGCAACGCGACAACAGGCCGCACGATGACCGTGCCAAAAACCGCACTGGCGCCGAAGCCTGCAACGACCTCCACCATCACGCGCGGTGGTTTTGGTGAAACCGTCGCGAAGCAAAACAGCATGCAGCGCAGCAGCGCCAGTTCAAGTTCCAGTGCTTCCCGCAGTATGGGCGGCTGAGGCGTATTGAATGAAGCGGATAGATATTACAGCGCGTCCTGACTGGCAGGCAAAAGCGACCGAGTTTGGTTTTCGTTTCCACACCATGTACGGCGAGCCCTACTGGAGTGAAGAGGCTTACTACCAGTTTACCCTTGCTCAGATCGAAGAACTGGAAGAAACCACGGCGGAGTTGCACCAGATGTGCCTGCAGGTGGTGGAGAAAGTCATCAATAGCGACGCGCTGCTCGCTAAATTCCGTATTCCCAAGCACACCTGGGAATTCGTGAGACACTCATGGCGTACCAATCAGCCTTCGCTGTATTCACGCCTCGATCTGGCGTATGACGGCAAGTCGCCAGCCAAGCTGCTGGAAAATAATGCGGATACGCCGACGTCGCTGTACGAAGCCGCCTTTTTCCAATGGCTCTGGCTGGAAGATCAAATCAACGCTGGGAATCTGCCGCAGAATTCTGACCAGTACAACAGCATTCAGGAAAAGCTGATCGAACGCTTTGAAGAGCTAAAACTCAATCACGGCTTCGGCCTGCTGCACTTCGCCTGCTGTCAGGATACGGAAGAAGATCGCGGCACGGTACAGTACCTTCAAGATTGCGCGCTGGAAGCCGGTCTGCCGAGCGAGTTTCTGTACATTGAGGAAATTGGCCTCGGAGAGAAAGGCCAGTTTACCGATCCTAAAGATCAGGTGATTGGTAACCTGTTCAAGCTGTATCCGTGGGAGTTTATGCTGCGCGAGATGTTCTCTACCAAACTGGAAGATGCTGGCGTGCGCTGGCTGGAGCCCGCCTGGAAAAGCATCATTTCCAACAAAGCGCTACTGCCGATGCTGTGGGAAATGTTCCCAGACCACCCCAACCTGCTTCCTGCCTATTTCGCGGAAGATGAACACCCGGAACTAGACAGCTACGTCATTAAACCACTGTTTTCACGTGAAGGGGCGAACATCCAGATCGTCGAAAACGGGAAAGAGATTGCGTCAGCCGATGGCCCTTACGGCGAAGAAGGCATGATCGTCCAGCAATATCACCCTTTGCCGAAATTTGGCGATAGCTACACGCTGATTGGTAGCTGGCTGGTAAACGATCAACCTTGCGGTATCGGCGTACGTGAAGATCGCGCTCTGATCACTCAGGATCTCTCGCGTTTTTATCCGCACACCATTCTGGATTAAGCATCAAATTGAGAGTCATAAGGCACGGTGAGAACCGTGCCTTTTTCATATGAACTGAACGCTTAGCCGCCCACCTGCACTGACAGCATACTCAACGATCCCATTTCGAGCCCATCGACAGGAATACTCACGGGCTCTTTGCCGTCCCAGCTTCCCAGCACATAGAGCAGCGGGAAATAGTGATCGGGCGTCGGGTTAGATAATGCGGCACCTTCATGCTGCATGAAATTAACCAACGGATGGTCATCCCCCTGATAAGTCAGGTTATCACGCACAAATTGATTGAACGAAATGGCCCATGGATACGGCTCCGCGTCGCCGTCCCATTTCACCATCCGCAGGTTATGCACGACGTTGCCACTCGCCACAATCATGAAGCCTTCATCACGCAGTGCCGCCAGCTTGCGCCCTAATTCGTAGTGGTACGCAGCAGGCTGTGTGCCGTCCACGCTCAGTTGCACAACGGGAATATCTGCATCAGGATACATCTTGATCAGCACGCCCCAAGACCCGTGATCCAAACCCCATTGGCTTTGGTCGGCTGTCACGGGATACGGCGCCAGCACTTGCTGGATTCTCGCCGCCAATTCAGGTGAGCCGGGTGCTGGATACTGGGTATCAAACAGCGCCTGCGGGAAACCGCCAAAATCATGGATGGTGCGAGGTTTTTCCATCGCCGTTACGGCGGTGCCACGGGTATACCAGTGGGCAGAAACGGCAATAATCGCCTTCGGACGCGGCAACGTCTCACCCAACGTTTGCCACGCCTGCGTATACACATTGTTTTCCAACACGTTCATCGGGCTACCGTGGCCGAGGAACAGTGCAGGCATCCGGGAAGTGTTGTTCATGGTCATATCCTCAGAAAGATGTCAGCGAGCGTGCAACTGCACGCGATGGCCTTACTTTACGCGCTTTATGACACAGAAAAAGTCAGAGTTATGTGATGGAGAACATCAATTAATTTGAAAGGTATTACACGGCAAGAAAAGCTGCCGACGAGGAATAGATAACTCGCAAAAAACCAGATTAAGCAGAGCGACCTTTAGTATCAGAGTAAACCTGACTACCTTCGCGCTTTCCAACTCCCATGACCATCACCGTAATGGTTTCATCCTGGACCAAATACACCAGCCTGTAACCAGCAGGCTTCAGTTTAATTTTATACTGATCTTTACGACCATGAAGCTGGGCTGAAGGAACACGAGGATTTTCTAAACGCTCAGCTAGCTTTTTCTTGAATTGTTCCCTGACAGGATGCCCTAATTTTTTCCATTCCTTCATTGCAGAAGGCACAAATTTTAACTTATAGGTCATCGAGCGAAATCTCTTCCGCGTCAGCTAACTCTGACATACGATCATCAACAGTACGCCCCAGTTCTGCATCTTCAGCCAATTCCATTAAATAAGCGAACATGGCAGGAGGCACACAATAAAACGCAGGCTCATTCCGGTTCAGTATAGCGATAGTTTCACCTTCAGCAGACCGCACTGTCCCCATCGGGTCACGTTTCAGCTCAGTAATGCTGGCCGCTGTGTTAGTTAAGATGTTGAAAGCCATAATTTCGATCACTCAATCAGATTAGTTAAAGACGACTAAACCCTCTAATAATAGCACTTTTAAAAGTGCTATTTGTCGTGTCTTATCGTCATTATTTCCTGCTCGCACGCTTTCCTCCTTCTTCACGTAAAAAACCGAGTTGGGGCGATCGGGTACGCCGAAGCGGGGTTTCATGATGAAGGGCGT
>NZ_JACDRR010000035.1:0-3084 GCF_013449375.1 Pectobacterium sp. CFBP8739
CCCAGCTGAGCTAATCACCCCCGCTGTGTGGAGTCGCATTATAGGGATCCTTGAATGTGAGTCAACGCTTTTTAAAACTAAAATGATTGTTCGTTGCAAAATTAGTCAAGGTGTCGTATTTATCGCCGCTTGTGCTGCATCCTTGCGCAATTTAGCCTGTTATCTTGTTATTTCCTTCAGAATAAAAGTACGGGTGGCATGTTACGGCGTTGAGGAATCGAAGCAGAGTGATAGAATGTTGCCCACTTTTGTTCTCTGTGCTTATGTCGGTCTGTGCCGACAGCCGTTGCGTAATAAGGCTGTAATCCCAAATGAAAATCAAAACCCGTTTTGCCCCTAGTCCTACTGGCTATCTTCATGTCGGTGGCGCTCGTACCGCGCTTTACTCTTGGCTGTTTGCCCGTCATCAGGACGGCGAGTTCGTGCTGCGTATTGAAGATACCGATCTGGAGCGTTCAACCCAAGACGCGATTGATGCCATTATGGATGGTATGAACTGGCTGAGCCTGAACTGGGATGAAGGCCCGTACTACCAGACTAAACGTTTTGACCGTTATAACGCGGTTATTGACCAGATGTTGGAAAACGGAACGGCATATAAATGCTACTGCTCTAAAGAGCGTCTGGAAGCGCTGCGTGAACAGCAGATGGAAAATGGCGAAAAGCCGCGTTATGACGGCCATTGCCGTGGTTCTCACGAGCATCATGCTGATGATGAGCCACACGTCGTGCGTTTCCTTAACCCGCAAGATGGTTCGGTCATTTTCAATGACCGTATCCGTGGGCCTATCGAATTTAGCAATCAGGAGCTTGACGATCTGATTATTCGTCGCACCGACGGCTCACCAACCTACAACTTCTGTGTCGTTATCGATGACTGGGATATGGAAATCACGCACGTTATTCGTGGTGAAGACCATATCAATAACACGCCGCGCCAGATCAACATCCTGAAAGCGCTGGGTGCACCGGTGCCGGAATATGCGCATGTGTCGATGATTCTGGGCGATGATGGCAAGAAATTGTCCAAACGTCACGGTGCGGTTGGAGTGATGCAATACCGCGATGACGGCTATCTGCCGGAAGCGTTGCTGAACTATCTGGTGCGTTTAGGCTGGTCATCTGGCGATCAGGAAATCTTCTCTATTGATGAGATGAAGTCTCTGTTCTCGCTGGACGCCGTCAGCAAGTCTGCGAGCGCTTTCAATACTGAGAAGCTGCAATGGTTGAACCATCACTATATTAACCATTTGCCAGCAGAATACGTGGCAACGCATTTGTCATGGCATATTGAGCAAGCTGGAATTGATACCCGTACCGGGCCGCAGTTGAGTGAATTGGTTGGCCTGTTGGGCGAACGTTGCAAAACGCTGAAAGAAATGGCGGACTCTTGCCGTTATTTCTATGAAGATTTTGCTGAGTTTGATGCCGATGCGGCGAAGAAACATCTGCGTCCGGTTGCACGTCAACCGCTTGAGCTGGTACGTGAGAAGCTGGCAGCGATTACCGATTGGACGGCGGAGAACATTCATCACGCCATTCAGGGCACGGCTGATGAACTGGGTCAAGGCATGGGTAAAGTCGGTATGCCGCTGCGCGTTGCGGTTACAGGGGCAGGCCAGTCTCCAGGTGTTGACGTGACGGTGCAGGCAATTGGTCAACAGCGTTCGCTGGCGCGGATTGATAAAGCTCTGGCATTCATCGCTGAGCGTGAAGCGCAGCAGTAATCGCTGTTGCGTAAATAGCGTTATATAAAACGCCCCCTGGCTATAGAGCCTAATGTAGATCGTTTAAAGATCGAGATACTGGGGGCTACCACGGTGCGAGGTATCCCTGCGGGAACCTTATCACCGTGTTTCCCCCTGAATACAGGTTTAAGTGAACAGCATTAGGCTTGAGAGCCCAGTTTTTTATTCTTTTATCTGATTATTATTGGCCAGCGATAGCGACCGCTTTGCCGATGGCATCTGGGATCACGTCGCCGTGTCCTTTACCGGGGAATAGAATAAAGTCAGTTTTTGTGCCCTGTTCGTTGAGCTGCGCGACCAGCGTTTTTGCCCTTTCCACCATTTTTCTTTGGCTGAGTCGTTCTGCCCGCTTCTCATCGACCGGTTTACCCGCCTGTGTTTTCACAGGTTCATCCTCATTTGCCCCTGCTGTGACAGTAATTGACAATGGTGATGTGGAAAGGAGCGGCGTTCTGGTGGGAACTACAACGCCATTTCCCCACCAGATAGATGGGCTGGCGGCAACATAACGCTGGAAAGATTCGGTGTGGTTAAAAAGCGTATAGAGCGTAAACAGACCGCCGAAAGAGTGTCCAGCCAGCGTCTGTTTTTGCTTATTGACGGCGTAGTTTGCTTCAACCCACGGTTTTACCGTGGATTGCAGGAATTGGTAAAACGCCTCCGCTTCGCCGCCCGCGGAAAAATCTGGGTCGGTAATGGTGGTTGGTGGCGTGTAGTCGCGCGTGCGAGCGGGAACATCGTAAGGTTTATCGATCGGATAACCGACCGCGACAATCAGCGGTGCCGCGCCGTTTTTCGCGTTATAGCGGTTTACGGCAACAGGAAGCTGGGCATTGCCATCCAGCATATACAGCACCGGATAGCCATCTTCTGGTGCGGGCTGGCGGGGAAGTGCGATAAAAAGTCGATAAGCATGTTGCGCGTCGCTTTTCATCTCGACTTGCCTGATCTCAAATTCAGCTTTTGCGTGTTTGGTAATATCAGGAATGGTTGGCTGTGCCAGAACGGGCAAAATACCAGACGCAGAGGCCATCAGAGAAAATACAATCATAGGAAAATAGCGCATGTGATGGGCTTATAGTAGAAGGCCGAAGCGTAACGTAGAGTGATGATAATAAATCGCGTTATCGTTAGCAGCTTTTTATTATGCTTGTGATGGGACCATATCGAAATTGTCGTCTGTTTTTTCTCACCTTTGGCGTCTTTTTCAGCGGTTAATCGGATTACCGGATTTAGCCGTTGACACTGTTAATCGGGTTTCATATTATGCGACGCGTTCACGCAGTTCTCGCTTTTATGGTGATACTGCAAGATACGGGGCTATAGCTCAGCTGGG
>NZ_JACDRR010000035.1:3156-28901 GCF_013449375.1 Pectobacterium sp. CFBP8739
TCCCGCTTAGCTCCACCAAATCATCGCACTATTTCCTGCTTTTATTTCTTTCGATATTCACTGATATTCAACCAATCTTGCTATTTTTCTCAATACGTTTATCAACGATTCCTGCCGCGCGTGCTTTGTAGAAGAGCGTTGGCTGCCCTCATGTGGTGAAGGCAACCAAACCGTTATCGCTTAGGCCTCTTCTGGAAGCCTTGGCATCCAGTCTATTGGCGATAATCCTTGCTGTTCGAGAAGTTGGTTAGCCTGAGAAAAATGTTTGCAGCCGAGGAAACCGCGGTGTGCAGATAGGGGGGAAGGGTGCGGTGATTTCAGAATATGGTGGCGCTGTTGGTTAATAATATTGCCTTTCTTCTGGGCATGCGCTCCCCAGAGCAGAAAGACTAGACCTTCCCGCTGCTCATTGAGTGCCGCAATCACACGGTCGGTAAACGTTTCCCAGCCCAGATTGGCATGCGAATGTGCCTGCCCGGCTTCAACGGTTAATACGGTATTGAGCAGTAAAACGCCTTGTTCCGCCCAACTTTGCAGAAAACCGTGCTGTGGAATTTCAAATCCAGGGATGTCGCTGGCTAATTCTTTATAAATATTGGTCAGAGAAGGCGGAGCGGGTACGCCGGGGCGGACAGAAAATGACAGCCCGTGTGCCTGATTCGGGCCGTGATAGGGGTCTTGTCCCAGAATGACGACTTTGACCTGATGCAGTTCGGTAAAGCGGAATGCGTTGAAAACATCCTTCTGCGGGGGATAGATAGTCTTACCCGCTGCACGTTCTTTTCCAACGAATTCAAGGGTATTGATAAAATAAGGCTGCTGTTTTTCTTGTGCCAGCACGTCATGCCAGGTGAGAGAGGTCGCCATCATGCACTCTTCTTTTACAGGTTTAATGGTGTTGTGGGTAGCTTACCGATCTATCGTGCCGAGGTAAAACCGTAACCGTTTTTCTCGGGACGAAAAGGATTTTTTGAAAAAAAATTGAAAATTTACAAAAATATTTGCAGTTTAGTATTCTGGTAAAATTGATATAAAACAATAAATTGCCTCCGCGTGGTGGCTTGGTGGGGTTTTAAAATTGATTTAAGTCAAGGATGCTAGGCTATCAGGCTGGTATATAAGAAGGCAGATACAAACGGTTTTATACGATCGTTACGAAATTCGTCAATTTTTACCGATAACGATGTTAACTAAATCAGTTCTAACTAAGACAATAACACGCCGTTTTACGGAGGCAATTATGGTTACGGGTATTCAAATCACCAAGGCTAACGACAGCGCGCTGATCAATTCTTTCTGGTTGCTGGACGAAGAAAAATCACAGGCGCGTTGCGTGTGTGCTAAATCAGGTTATAGCGAAGATCAAATCGTTCCAGTGAGCGATCTGGGTCAGATCGAATATCGTGAAATTCCGCTGGAAATCAAACCTGAAGTGCGTGTGGAAGGCGGTCAGCACCTGAACGTGAACGTTCTTCGCCGTGAGACGCTGGAAGATGCCGTTAAGCATCCAGAAAAATATCCACAGCTGACCATCCGTGTATCTGGTTACGCTGTGCGTTTCAACTCACTGACGCCAGAACAGCAGCGCGATGTTATCGCCCGTACGTTTACCGAAAGTCTGTAAGCTGTTGTCCAAGCATTAGCAGAAAGGGAGCCGAGGCTCCCTTTTTTATATCACTATTATTCGCCTGACTGCTCATCGGCTTTCTGCGTTGGCTGACGACGCTTACCGATATTTTTGCTATCGCGATGGCGAACTTTCACCTTAACTTTTTCTTTTTCCTTCGCTTTTTTCTCTTTGCGTGCGGCAAGCACTTTTTTCGACGGTTTGCCTGTGGTCTTGGCGCTTGGCGCTTTGGTTGCTGGGCGAAGCTCATCAATGACGCGCGGTTTTAGCGGTTCATTCAGGTAGCGGCTGATTTTTCCCAGTAGCAGGTGATCGTGCGCTTCGACAAAAGAGATAGCACAACCTTTACGACCGGCACGACCTGTGCGGCCGATACGATGAAGGTAGGTGTCCGCGGTGCGCGGTAAATCGAAATTAAAGACGTGGCTGACATCGTTAATATCAATGCCGCGTGCTGCAACGTCCGTAGCAACCAGCACGTTGACGCGCCCGTCGCTCAGGCGTTTGATTGCTTCATTACGCTTGGCCTGCACCATTTCGCCTTCGAGGTAGCAAGCGGTAATGCCCACTTCACGCAGCCAGGCAACCAACTCATGCACACGCTCACGTTTGCGCACAAAAACGATAGAACGCGTCACATCCGGCTGTTTGAGCTGATGGCAGAGCAGGGCGGTTTTGTGTTTGATGTCGTCGGCGCGGTAATACCATTGCAGAATTTTTTTGCGTTCCCGACGAGAGGGATCGGATTCGATTTCAACCGGATCGTTGAGCAAACGCTCAGCGAAATCTTTGATCGCGTCCCCTTCCAGCGTCGCAGAAAAGAGCAGCGTTTGCTTACGCCAGCGGGTTTCCCCGGCGATGTGTTCAATATCCTGAGCGAAGCCCATGTCCAGCATTCTGTCCGCTTCATCCAGAATCAGCGTTTCTACTGCGCGGCAATCGAAGTTTTCTTCTTTGATGTATTGCAGCAGACGACCGGTTGTCGCGACGACGATATCCTGATTTTCACTGAAGACTTCAGCGTGGTTCATGTAGGCCACGCCGCCGGTGATCGTAGCGACATCCAGGTGCGTGTGTGCCGCAAACGCGCGCGCCTGATCGGCTACCTGCATGGCGAGTTCACGGGTTGGCGTGAGGATCAGAATACGAGGCGGGCCTGATTTTTTACGAGGAAAATCGATAAGATGTTGCAAAACCGGCAGCAGATAGGCGGCGGTTTTACCGGTTCCTGTCGGCGCGGAACCCAGTACGTCGCGGCCTTCCATCGCCGGTGGGATTGCCGCAGCCTGAATCGCGGTCGGGCGTTCGTAGCCCATGTCACGCAGGGCGTCTAACAGGCTTTCATCAAGATCGAGCTCGGAAAAATTGGTTACAGTCATGGTCTACCTCTGTTTGGGGCGCCGATTATAGACGCATTGGCCGGGTTCTTCACCTGTTTAAGCAGACAACGGCGCTTTTCCTGTACTGACGTTTCACCTATGCTACTGCGGTTTGCGTTTGGAATCTTATTTTCATGAGTCATCAGGTTGATAATAAACTGACATTGCGTCGGGATGGATTTACCTTCAAGCAATTCTTTGTGGCGCACGATCGCTGTGCCATGAAGGTAGGAACCGACGGTATTTTGCTGGGGGCCTGGACACCAGTGTGCTCCGCCACACGGATTCTGGATATCGGCAGTGGTTCCGGTCTGCTCGCGCTGATGCTGGCGCAACGTTCTGAACCGCATGTTCGGATTGATGCCGTCGAACTGGATAGTGCAGCGAGTCAGCAGGCGAAGGAAAACGTTGCCGCTTCGCCATGGGCCGACAGAATTACGGTCTATGCTGAGGACATTGTGGGGTTTGCTGAGACACGACGCGCCGACTATTCCTTGATTATTAGCAATCCGCCTTATTTCCCGCCGGGGATTGCCTGCGGATCGGCTGAGCGTGAGCAGGCGCGTTACACCACCTTATTAACTCATGACGCCCTGTTGCGCTGTGCGCATCAACTGCTGGTGCCTGAGGGGCTTTTTTGCGTAGTGCTGCCCGTTCAGGTTACGGAGAAATTTATTCCGCTGGCACAGCAGCATAACTGGTTCGTTCACCAGCAGCTTCGCGTATCGGAACAGGAAGATAAACCCGCGCACCGCATTTTGCTGGCGTTGTCTCGTCAGGCAAGAGAATGTGTGAATGCCTCGCTGGCAATTCGTGATGCAGAAAGACGTTACTCGACGGCTTTCCAACAGCTAACAAAAGATTTTTATCTCTTTATGTAGATGGCAGACGCCTTGTTGCTGCGTCTGCCTTTGCTGAGCGGTTTATTCTCTATGAATCGATGATTCTATAAACTATGAGTCTATAAACGATAACTTTATAAATTATGGCACTAAAATGGTGGGCGTCGGCGCGTCGAATTGTTCTGGATAATCCAGGGTATAATGCAGCCCGCGGCTTTCTTTTCTTTCCAACGCGCAGCGGACGATGAGTTCGGCGACCTGCACCAGATTACGCAGTTCTAGCAAATTGTTGGAAATGCGGAAGTGGGCGTAATACTCATTGATTTCCTGCTGAAGCAGATGAATACGGCGCTGTGCCCGCTCCAGTCGCTTAGTCGTCCGCACGATCCCAACGTAGTCCCACATAAACAGGCGCAGCTCGTGCCAGTTATGCTGGATCACGACTTGTTCGTCGGAGTTGTCGACCTGGCTTTCATCCCAATCCGGTAATTTTTTCACCGCTTTGATTTGCGGTAAGCGCTGCAAGATATCCTCCGCGGCGGACCAGCCGTAAACCAGACACTCCAGTAATGAGTTGGACGCCATTCGATTCGCACCGTGCAATCCGGTGTAGCTGACTTCGCCAATCGCATACAGGCCGTCAAGATCGGTACGGCCATGTTGATCGACCATCACGCCACCGCAGGTGTAGTGTGCCGCAGGGACGATGGGGATCGGTTCACGCGTCAGATCGATGCCGAGAGACTGTAGCTTTTCATCGATGGTCGGGAAGTGCTGTTTGATGAACGCTTCGGGTTTGTGGCTGATATCCAGATACATGCAGTCTGCGCCGAGCCGTTTCATCTCATGGTCAATCGCGCGGGCGACCACGTCGCGTGGAGCCAGTTCGCCTCTGGCGTCGAAGTCGGGCATAAAACGCGTGCCGTCAGGGCGTTTCAGGTATGCGCCTTCACCGCGCAGCGCTTCCGTCAGCAGGAAATTTCGCGCCTGTGGGTGGAATAGGCAGGTCGGGTGAAACTGATTGAATTCCAGATTTGCCACGCGGCAACCCGCGCGCCAGGCCATGGCGATGCCATCACCAGAGGAAATATCGGGATTCGTGGTGTATTGATAAACTTTGGATGCCCCGCCCGTCGCTAAAACTACCGTTTTTGCTCGGCAGGATTCGACACGCTCACGTTCACGGTTCCAGATATAAGCACCGACAATGCGACGTGTACCGGGCAAACCCAGCTTATTTGAGGTAATCAAATCGACGGCGTTGCAGCGTTCCATAATCCGAATATTCGGATGGGATAGCGCTTTCTGCACCAGCGTATTTTCCACTTCTTTTCCGGTTGCATCCGCCGCGTGCAGAATTCGACGGTGGCTATGCCCGCCTTCGCGCGTGAGGTGATAGCGTTCTTCGCCGCTGGTGCTGGTTTCAGTATCGAATAGCACGCCTTGTTCGATAAGCCACTGTACGCAGTGTTTGGCATTACTGGCGATAAACTCAACGGCTTCCCGTTCACACAGGCCATCGCCAGCGATCAGGGTATCTTCGATATGGGAGTCAATCGTGTCGGTTTCATCAAAAACAGCTGCGATGCCGCCTTGAGCATAAAACGTCGCGCCTTCGTTAAGTGGGCCTTTGCTTAATACCGTCACGTTGGCCTGAGAAGCCAGACGCAGCGCCAGTGAAAGCCCGGCAGCGCCGCTGCCAATGATTAAAACATCACAGACGTATTCAGTGGTCGTTTGCATGGTCGTGTCGTGGATGCAAAAAGAAGAGGAAATTCGATGTTAGCACCCAATGGTTGATTGCTGTATTGGTTTTTAGCCCCCTCTCTACGCTATAAATAAGCGCATGGCGTGACAGGGTGAATCGTGCGATTACCCCAGATTTATCGTATCATCCTAGGAAGAAGAGCGTAGAGCCTCAGATGAAGACCATTTTTGATAAAGACAATAGATGAAGAGAATGCGTCATGATACGCCTCGCAAAGACAAGTAACGGCGCTAAGCAAAAGAAAAACGATAGCTCGGAACTTTATTGGATGTCTTGGTTCTAATGAGGAGCTTGCTCTAAACATGACTTATATAGCTGGCAGTATTATTTTACGCGTGGAGAACGGTTTGAGTAGAGATTACCTCGGATGAGCGAGCAACTGGCAGATCAGGTTCTGGTCGAGCGAGTCCAAAAAGGCGATCAAAAATCGTTTAACTTGTTGGTCGTTCGTTATCAGCACAAGGTAGCGAGCCTGGTATCGCGGTATGTTCCTCAGGGAGACGTGCCGGACGTGGTACAGGAGTCGTTTATTAAAGCCTATCGCGCGTTAGAGTCATTCCGCGGCGATAGTGCGTTTTATACATGGCTGTATCGTATCGCAGTGAATACGGCCAAGAATTATCTGGTCGCTCAGGGCCGCCGCCCGCCTTCCAGCGACATTGATGCGAATGACGCGGAAAATTATGAAAATGCGGGTGCACTGAAAGAAATATCGAACCCTGAGAATTTAATGTTGTCAGAGGAATTACGAAGCATTGTTTTCCGCACTATCGAGTCTTTGCCGGAAGATTTACGTTTAGCGATTACGCTGCGCGAATTGGACGGCTTAAGCTACGAAGAGATTGCCGTGATTATGGATTGTCCCGTCGGTACTGTTCGTTCTCGTATTTTCAGGGCGCGGGAAGCGATTGATAATAAAGTACAACCGCTTATTCAGCGCTAGCGAGCGTTTTCAGCTATCCGCATGACTAATGATGGATTTGACAAGGTAAGGGTGTCGGTATGCAGAAAGAGAAACTTTCCGCTTTAATGGATGGCGAAGCAGTAGATTCCGAACTGCTAAATGCATTGTCACGGGATGATGTGTTGCAGCAAAGTTGGCAAAGTTATCATCTAATTCGTGATGCGTTACGTGGTGATGTTAGTGAAAACGTGATTCATCTGGACATTGCTTCTCGTGTTGCTGCTGCAATCGAGAAAGAACCTGTTCGTCTGGTTCCACAAGCGCAGCCTGAATCTCAGCCACAACCTGTCGAATGGACGAAGATGCCGTTCTGGCACAAAATCCGCCCGTGGGGCAGCCAATTGACGCAAGTCGGTGTCGCTGCCTGTGTCTCTTTAGCGGTGATTGTCGGTGTACAAAGTTACCAGCAGGGCCATGAATCCGAACAGGTTGTGGAATCCGGCGTGTTCAGTACCTTACCTGCTATGGGCACCGCCTCCCCCGTGAGTCTGGGGGTACCGTCAGAAAATGTTGCCCCTCATAGCGGACAGCAGAAATCTGATATGCAGCGCAACCGCCTTAACGCCATTTTGCAGGACTACGAATTACAGCGTCGGCTGCATGCCGAACACGCTCTGCCGCAGGATGATCAGCAAGCGGCTATTCAGGTTCCTGGTACTCAATCATTAGGAACGCAGCCTCGGTAATGAAGCGTGTTTGGTCCGCCGCCTGTTTTCTGATTGGCAGTCTGTTTTATTCTACGTTCGCTCCGGCTCAGAATGTTGAGCCGGGCGCGTTGCTGCAACAGATGAACAGCGCCGTTCGTTCTCTGAATTACGAAATTTCCTTTATCAACATTACCCTGCAAGGATTTGAATCGGTACGGTATCGTCATGCCGTAGTCAACAACCGTTCCTTAGCGCAGTTGCTGTTTATGGACGGGCCGCGACGCGAGATCGTGTTGCGTGGTAATGAAGTCAGCTACTTCGATCCTGGTTTTGAGCCATTTACGCTCACCAGCGATCATATCGTTGACTCTCTCCCCGCGCTGGTTTTTGCCGATTTCCAGAAACTATCGCCTTATTATGATTTCATTCCCGCCGACGGACGGGTGCGTATTGCCGATCGTCTGGCATCAGGAATTCGGGTCATTTCACGCGATGGCACACGCTACAGCTATATGGTGTGGATTGATGCAGAATCGAAACTTCCATTGCGTATCGATTTACAGGATCGCAACGGTGACAAGCGGTTAGAACAGTTCTTAACGACATCGCTGATTGTTGATGATGATGTGGTGAGCGTGATGCGTCCGTTGGAAGGCATTAAACTGCCCCCTGTGTTACCCACGCCTGCCGAGGAAAAAGTTGATTTTACCTGGGAGCCTGAATGGTTGCCTGCTGGGATAAAAGAACGTTCACACAGCAAAAAAATATTGCCAGGTTCATCTATTCCGATCGAAACTCGTCTGTATAGCGATGGTTTATTCAGTTTTTCCATTAACATTAGCCCGTCTTCTGATGTGAGTGAAGAACAGTCGCTGCTTACGGGGCGACGCTCCATTCACACTGTCATGAAAGGTAACCGCGAGATTACCGTTGTCGGTGACATTCCACCTTCTACGGCTAAACGGGTGGCTGACAGCATTATCTTGAAGGGGCAACCGTGATCAAAGAATGGGCGACAGTGGTTTCATGGCAGGATGGCATTGCAGAGCTGCGGTGTGAGCCGAGCGCGGGATGCGGTAGCTGTAAATCCCGCTCGTCGTGTGGAACCGGCTTATTAAGCCAACTTGGGCTTTCTGCCGACAATACGCTGTATGTCCCTTACGATCGGCCTTTAGAAGTCGGACAAAAAGTCGAATTGGGGATTTCTGAGGGGCGGCTGCTGTTCTCTGCCGCTCTGGTTTATTTCGTGCCGTTGGTCGGGTTGTTGATTGGTGCGGCGATCTGTCAGACGTTATTTGGCACCGATCTGGCTGCGGTCATTGGCGCGCTGCTGGGCGGTGGGCTGGCGTTTATCGGCGTGAAACGTTGGGCGAAACAACTGGGTAAGAATAAACGTTATGAGCCCGTTATCCTGCAAATTGCGTTGCCTGGCACGCTCTTACAAAATTGACCTGCTTAACCGAGCGTAAATGGCGCACGGTGCGGAAGCGCTGCTAACACGTTTGTGATTTTTAGACACGATGTTTACCACGTAATGACACTTTACTTCCTGCTTTCCTCTCGTTGTTCTGCTATTCCAAATAAAACCGTCATAATCAAAGGGAATGCACTGGACATGACTAGGTTTTCACGCTTCTCGCATGTAGAATGCTGCGATTCAGGTGGAATAACATCGCTGCTGTTTTCACCTATGCGCATGCCCATCGGCAAGAATTTCAGGAATATCAAGGTAGAAAAATTTTTATAATGAAGCATATACGAAATTTCTCCATTATTGCCCATATCGACCACGGTAAATCAACGTTATCTGACCGTATTATCCAGATTTGCGGCGGTTTGACCGAGCGTGAAATGGCTGCGCAGGTTCTGGATTCCATGGATCTGGAACGTGAACGTGGAATAACGATTAAAGCGCAAAGCGTCACGCTGGATTATAAAGCGCAGGACGGCCAAACCTACCAGTTAAACTTCATTGATACACCGGGGCACGTTGACTTCTCTTATGAAGTTTCCCGCTCGCTGGCTGCCTGCGAAGGCGCGCTGCTTGTGGTTGACGCAGGGCAGGGTGTGGAAGCGCAAACGCTGGCTAACTGCTACACCGCGTTGGATATGAATCTGGAAGTGGTTCCGGTTCTGAACAAAATCGACCTACCTGCCGCTGACCCGGATCGTGTTGCTCAGGAAATTGAAGATATTGTCGGCATTGATGCCACCGACGCCGTGCGCTGTTCCGCGAAAACTGGGATTGGCGTGCCGGATGTTCTGGATCGTTTGGTGCGTGATATTCCTCCGCCAGAAGGTAGCCCAGATGAGCCGCTACAGGCGCTGATCATCGACTCCTGGTTTGATAACTATCTTGGCGTTGTGTCGCTGGTTCGTATCAAAAATGGCACGATGCGCAAAGGCGACAAAATTAAGGTGATGAGTACCGGTCAGGTTTATAACGCTGACCGTCTTGGTATTTTTACACCGAAGCAGATCGACCGCGATGTATTGAACTGTGGCGAAGTAGGTTGGCTGGTGTGCGCCATCAAAGATATTTTGGGCGCTCCGGTAGGGGATACTCTGACGCTGGCTCGTCAACCGGCTGAAAAAGCGTTGCCGGGCTTCAAGAAAGTCAAACCACAGGTCTATGCTGGCTTGTTCCCAATTAGCTCAGATGACTATGAGTCATTCCGCGATGCGCTGGGCAAACTGAGCCTCAATGACGCTTCTTTGTTCTATGAACCAGAAAGTTCTACCGCGCTGGGCTTCGGCTTCCGCTGCGGCTTCCTGGGTCTGCTGCACATGGAGATCATTCAGGAACGTCTGGAACGTGAATACGATCTAGATCTGATCACTACGGCACCGACGGTGGTGTATGAAGTTGAGACGACGGCCAAAGAAACCGTTTACGTCGATAGTCCATCCAAACTGCCGCCGCTGAATAATATTCAGGAACTGCGCGAACCGATCGCCGAATGCCACATGCTGCTGCCTCAGGAGTATCTGGGCAACGTGATTACGCTTTGTATTGAGAAGCGTGGCGTGCAGACGAACATGGTGTACCACGGTAATCAGGTTGCACTGACCTATGAGATTCCGATGGCGGAAGTGGTGCTTGATTTCTTTGACCGCCTGAAATCAACGTCTCGTGGTTATGCGTCGCTGGATTACAGCTTCAAACGCTTCCAGGCATCAGATATGGTGCGTGTTGATGTATTGATCAACAACGAACGTGTGGATGCATTGGCACTGATCACGCACCGTGATAATTCACAATATCGTGGCCGTGAGTTGGTCGAAAAAATGAAAGATCTGATTCCGCGTCAGCAGTTTGATATCGCGATTCAGGCTGCGATTGGTAACCACATTATTGCACGCTCCACGGTTAAGCAATTGCGTAAAAACGTACTGGCTAAGTGTTATGGTGGCGACGTCAGCCGTAAGAAGAAACTGTTGCAGAAACAGAAAGACGGTAAGAAACGTATGAAGCAGGTCGGTAACGTCGAGCTGCCGCAAGAAGCGTTTCTGGCAATTCTGCACGTCGGCAAAGACAGTAAATAAATTCTGAGGAGTTGGCATGGCCAATATGTTTGCCGTAATTCTGGCATTGGTGACGCTGGTCACGGGGATTGTCTGGTGCTTAGAGCGTTTTGTCTGGGCACCTGCTCGCCGGAAAAAATTTGCCGCCATGAGCGGTGCCGATCTGGCTGATGGTGCCGTTTCAGCGAAAGCCATTCAACAACCTGGTTGGATTGAAACCATCGCGTCAGTATTCCCGGTCGTGGCGTTGGTATTGGTTGTGCGCTCCTTCATTTATGAGCCGTTTCAAATTCCATCAGGTTCGATGATGCCGACGCTGTTGATCGGCGATTTTATTCTGGTGGAAAAATTTGCCTATGGCATTAAAGAACCCTTCACGCAAAAAACGCTGATCGAAACGGGACATCCGAAGCGCGGCGACGTGGTGGTGTTTAAATATCCGTCCGACCCTAAAGTGGATTTCATCAAACGAGTGGTGGGCGTACCGGGCGATCGCGTCAGCTATAACCCGATGACCAAGCAGGTGACGATTCGTCCATCCTGTCAGGGACAACAGGCGTGCGACACGGCGCTGGCGGTCACATACAGTAACGTACAGCCTAGCGATTTTGTTCAGACCTTTAACCAACCTGGATTGGGATCGCGCAGCGGTTTTTATCAGGTTCCGGCTAATGACAACAGTGTGGATGGCGTCCGCATGGGCACGCGCAAAGAATCACTGGGCAATGTAACGCACAATATTCTTCTGGTGCCTGGCCAGCAGGATCAGCTCGGTGGTTATTACCAGCAATCGCAGCAGCAGCTTGCAACATGGGTGGTTCCCACAGGGCACTACTTCATGATGGGTGATAACCGTGACAACAGTCTGGATAGTCGCTACTGGGGTTTTGTGCCGGAGAGAAATCTGGTCGGTAAAGCCACCGCGATCTGGATGAGCTTTGAGAAACAGGAAGGTGAATGGCCCACCGGTGTTCGTTTGAGTCGGATTGGTGCCATTCATTAACCAAAGTAAGCATTAACTAAAGTAAGCATTCAGCAAAATAAGATACAGGCAGCATTCTGATGCTGTCCGTTGTAGAATATTTTTTGAAACGCTCTTTTTGAAAGAACATGCCCTAAATAATGCGAGTTGCAGAGCAAAATGTGTCCGTTTGCACAACGCTAACGAACAGGCAACGCGAAGTATGATGGGCTGAAAGGCAGGCTCCCTTGTGGGAGCCAATGCAAACGAAACAGTTTTGGCCGCATTGGTAAGCAGGGCTGTTCCGTATGCTGCTGTTTTTGACGCATCGTTGATCTATTGGTAACACATGAATCCCATCCTGATAAATCGTTTACAAAGAAAGCTGGGCTATACTTTTCAGCAGTACGAGCTTTTGTTACAGGCGTTGACGCATCGTAGCGCCAGCAGCAAACACAATGAAAGACTCGAATTCCTGGGTGATTCCATCCTGAGTTTTGTGATCGCCAATGCGCTGTATCATCGTTTTCCCAAGGTTGATGAAGGGGATATGAGCCGGATGCGGGCGACGCTGGTCCGAGGAAATACGCTGGCGGAAATTGCACGTGAATTCGAACTGGGAGAGTGCCTGCGTCTTGGCCCCGGTGAATTAAAAAGCGGCGGCTTCCGTCGCGAATCGATCTTGGCTGATACGGTCGAAGCGCTGATCGGCGGCATTTTCCTCGACAGCGACATTCAGACCATCGAACGTTTGATCCTGAATTGGTATCAAACGCGTCTGGATGAAATCAGTCCCGGCGATAAGCAAAAAGATCCGAAAACGCGGTTGCAGGAGTTTCTGCAAGGGCGTCACCTACCTCTACCAACCTATCTGGTGGTGCAGGTTCGTGGGGAAGCACATGATCAGGAGTTTACTATCCACTGTCAGGTGAGCGGCTTTAGCGAGTCGGTCATTGGTACAGGATCGAGCCGTCGTAAAGCCGAACAGGCTGCGGCTGAACAAGCGTTGAAAAAACTGGAGCTTGAATGAGCGAAGTACAGACACACTGCGGTTTTATCGCGATTGTTGGTCGACCAAACGTCGGTAAATCGACGTTATTGAATCAATTACTGGGGCAGAAGATCTCTATTACGTCACGTAAGCCCCAGACGACGCGGCACCGCATCATGGGCATTCACACCGAAGGGCCGTATCAGGCTATTTATGTGGATACGCCAGGGTTGCACATTGAAGAAAAACGGGCGATTAACCGCCTGATGAACCGCGCCGCCAGCAGTTCAATCGGTGATGTTGAACTGATCATTTTTGTTGTTGAAGGGACACACTGGAACGACGACGATGAAATGGTATTGAACAAGCTGCGCGATCAAAAACTCCCTGTGCTGTTAGCGATCAATAAAGTTGATAACGTCACGGATAAAACCAAACTGCTGCCGCATATCCAGTTCCTCAGCCAACAGATGGACTTCCTTGATGTTGTTCCAATCTCGGCTGAAAAGGGGACGAATGTCGATACGATTGCCAGCATTGTGCGTAAACACTTACCGCAGGCAACGCACCACTTCCCAGAAGATTACATTACCGATCGCTCACAGCGTTTTATGGCATCGGAAATTATCCGTGAAAAACTGATGCGCTTCTTGGGTGAAGAATTGCCGTATTCCGTCACGGTCGAAATCGAACGTTTCGTGACGAACGAACGCGGCGGTTATGATATCAATGGCCTGATCCTGGTTGAGCGTGAAGGCCAGAAAAAGATGGTCATTGGCAATAAAGGCGCCAAAATTAAAACCATTGGTATTGAGTCTCGTCAGGATATGGAAGAGATGTTCGAGGCCAAGGTGCACCTTGAGCTGTGGGTTAAAGTGAAATCCGGCTGGGCAGATGACGAACGTGCCCTGCGCAGCTTGGGTTATAGCGAAGACCTGTAAGGTTCACGCCGATGGAAGGCTGGCAGCGCGCATTTGTCTTGCATGGGCGACCTTATAGCGAAACTAGCTTATTGCTGGATCTGTTTAGTGAAAGCGATGGTCGAGTTCGTGTGCTTGCCAAAGGCGCGCGAGCACGACGCTCTAGCCTGAAAGGCTGTTTACAGCCTTTCACTCCGCTGTTGGTGCGCTGGAGTGGCCGGGGAGAAGTGAAAACATTACGCAGCGCCGAGCCTGTCTCGCTCGCGCTACCACTGACTGGCTCGATGCTTTATAGCGGTTTATACGTTAACGAACTGCTATCCCGCGTGCTGGAACATGAAACCAATTACTCCGCTCTTTTCTTCGATTATCTCCACTGTTTACAACATCTTGCTGCACAGGATCCCTCTCCTGAACCCGCATTAAGACGCTTTGAATTAGCGTTATTGGGCTATCTGGGGTACGGCGTGGATTTCCTGCATTGTGCTGGTAGTGGTGAGCCCGTGGCAGATACCATGACTTATCAGTATCGAGAGGAGAGGGGATTTATTGCCAGTCTGGTTGTCGATAATAAAAGTTTTACCGGGCATGAGCTACGCTCTCTGGCATCGCGTGAATTTCCTGACAGTGGCACACTGAAGGCGGCAAAGCGTTTCACCCGCATCGCGTTAAAGCCCTATCTGGGGGGAAAACCGCTGAAAAGTCGCGAACTGTTCCGCCAGTTTGTTCCTGCTGCTAATTTGTCCAAACCCACACCTTCTGATAAATAATCCCGTCTCCTCTGTACCCTGACGCTGTGACATCGGTGTAAACTGCCACGTAACGTGCATGACTTTACCGAGGATTTATCATGGCTGAACTGCTGCTTGGCGTTAACATCGATCACATTGCAACGCTGCGTAATGCGCGTGGAACGGCGTATCCCGATCCTGTTCAGGCGGCTTTTGTCGCTGAGCAAGCGGGCGCGGACGGCATCACGGTGCACTTACGTGAAGATCGTCGCCATATTACGGATCGTGATGTGCGGATCCTGAAAGAAACGCTCCAAACTCGCATGAACCTTGAAATGGCAGTCACGGAAGAAATGCTGGACATTGCCTGTGAGGTAAAGCCGCATTTTTGTTGTCTGGTGCCGGAAAAACGCCAGGAAGTGACAACAGAAGGTGGGCTGGATGTCGCGGGGCAACAGGAAAAAATCAATAACGCGGTTGCTAGGCTCAGTCAGGCTAACATACTGGTTTCACTCTTTATTGATGCGGATAAACGGCAAATTGATGCTGCTGTTGCCAGTGGTGCGCCTTATATCGAAATTCATACCGGGGCGTATGCCGATGCGCCAGATGATGAAGCGCGCCAACATGAGTTTGAGCGCATTCGTGATGCGGCGACTTATGCTGCGGCGAAGGGGCTGAAAGTCAATGCCGGTCACGGTTTGACGTACCATAACGTTCAGCCGATTGCGGCACTACCGGAAATGCACGAATTAAATATCGGGCATGCGATTATCGGACGTGCGGTGATGAGCGGGCTGAAAGATGCGGTTGCCGAAATGAAAAGTTTGATGCGGGAAGCGCGACGCTGATGGCAATTCTTGGGCTCGGAACGGATATTGTCGAGATCGCTCGTGTTGAAGCGGTGATTGAACGTTCAGGCGAGCGATTAGCTCGCCGCGTTCTGACGGATACGGAATGGGAACATTATCACCAGCATCAACAACCAGCCCGTTTCCTTGCCAAACGTTTTGCCGTAAAAGAAGCCGCAGCAAAAGCCTTCGGGACCGGCATTCGCAACGGGCTCGCGTTTAACCAGTTTGAAGTTTTTAATGATGAACTAGGGAAGCCTTGTTTGCGATTTTTTGCTAAAGCGGCAGAGCTAGCTGAACAGATGGGCGTCAGACACGTTCATGTGACGTTGGCTGACGAAAGACGCTATGCCTGTGCGACGGTGATTGTCGAAAGCTGATTATCTGTAACTGGATGCTTAAATTCTGTCGGCATGGTGCATGAGCACATATTTTTCCCACAGCTGTTCATTACCTTCAACATGGTTTGGATCTTTAACGATCGTGTTGTCGATCGGGCAGACTTTCTGACACGTCGGCGTGTCATAGTGGCCAACGCACTCCGTACAGCGAGTGGTATCAATTTCATAAATGTCCATGCCCATGGAGATGGCCTGATTAGGGCATTCAGGTTCACACATGTCACAGTTGATGCATTTATGGGTGATGAGTAACGCCATGATGTTCTTCTACCTTACAAACAGGGCGCAGATTATACCCGCTGGGGCGCGTTTAAACACGCGTAACCGTCATTGAGAGACAATATACTGCCGAATCGGTTCCGGTTGCTTTTTATGTGCTCTTTTTCCGAACGGTTGGCTGTGTGGGTTGTGTATTCCCAGGTGCCCTCGGCATGTCGCTTATTGGCTGCATAAATAGTGAGGTTACAGGGTAAAATTACCATCTTTTCGTTAAATTGGTTTCATCCGTATGCTTTAGACTGTACGAATCAGCCAATGCGACTGTGTTTTTTTTTTAATTTATTGATTTACAATTTAAATAAATTTAGTTGTGATATTGAACCACTTATTTTTGTCATATCAATGGACATTGATTTAATCGGTATTTCCGATGAAGTTTGCATCTGGAGAGTCGATGATGGTACATGTCCATATGATATAATTTTATAATTAATAGTGTCAGTTTAATGGCGGAACGCATAGTGCAGCAGGAAGGTCATCTTAATCAGGTTGGGGCAGGATTTTTCCAACAGGGAAGCGAGGAGTCATTAAGCGCTGATTACTGGCATAAATGTCAACGGCGGTATACTTTTCAGCCAATTTATCGAACATCAGGTAAATTAATGGCTATTGAGCTACTGACTTCTGTTTTTTCTCCTACCCTGCCGCAAAAATTCATCTCTCCTGAAAAATACTTCGCGAATATTGATGTTCAAACCCGCCTGTTAATTATTGTAGAACAACTGCAACTTTTATCTGAGTGGAGTTTTCGATTTACTCGTGACGATCTTTTTGCCTCCGTCAATATTGATGGTATGACGCTACTGGCGCTGCAAAATAATCGTGAAGCCAAACGCCTGATCGCGGCAATGCCCTGGATTCGTTTTGAAATGGTCGAAAATCAGGGGGGGTTGCCAAAAGAAATATTAACCAAACTCCCTGAAGCGCAAACACTGTGGTTGGATGATTTCGGCTGTGGCATGGCGAATTTTTCATCACTGATGCTGGCTCAATACGATTGCATTAAAGTGGCACGTGAGCTTTTTATTCTCCTGCAACAGAGTGGCGAAGGGAAGACCGTGTTTCCTGCGTTGATCGCCTTGCTATCGCGTTTTTGCAACTATGTTGTGATTGAGGGGATCGAAACTAAGGAGGAGTGGGCAATTGTTCAGGCATCGCATGCTTACGCCGCCCAAGGGTACTATCTCTCGCGGCCTCAGCCATTTGAGAACTTTGAGGCGCTGAAGCTAGAACTTTAGAGGGTAACCTGTTGTTTAGGCTATCACTTTTTGTATTAACGCACTGCTATACGTCCTCTCATTCTTTCCCGCCATATTTATTCATCATACTTCCTAATATGTCATAACCGTACAAGACATCACCTCTTCAGTGACTCCCTCTAGTCTACAACGTGTAATGCTGATTTTTGTTTCATTTTTGCTGTTTAATTCTTTTTTATTTGTTATGGCAGTATTTAATTTTAAAGAAATGATAAGGAGAGCGACTGCTGACTCTGCATCAAATCATGACATATATAATCAAACGTTTGCGTTAATGATTTTATTTTTTTCTTTTAATTATTTGATTTTTAATGGTAAAAAAATATAATGTTTACTGTTAACGATCAAAAATCATTTTGTGATAGATTTTGTTGATTAAAACAATGATACTTATTGGTATAATTGATTTGCTTACAAAAAATTGATGTTCAGAATATATCGTTATGTACCATTAGGAATATTTTTTATTCCATTAGAGAAGCTTATAACCCGAACAATTACTACTATTAAATTAAGATACTCTTTTGAATTTGTTGTTTTTATCTGCGCACAGTCATATGCGAGGGCTTTATGCTGACGTTGCTATGTTTCTAAATACTCCTGCTTCATGGAGCGTTTTTTCTTTCATCCTTTCTGCTCTCCGGAAATGCACCAGTCCCGAAAATCGATGGGGTAGGGGTTTGTTACCGGGATTTTTCGTCATCAGCGTTGTGATTTGTACGATCAGGACCACTCGGGCCTGAGGAGAGTGTTATTGTGTATGAAATTATAATAACCTTGCTATTGCTGTTGTTATTGTTTTCTTCTGTAAAAAATAGAAAAATTAAACAAAAGTTTAGAACTGAGCAGAAAAAACAAGATTTCCTCAACATGACTTTCTTTGCGATGGAATATAGCCCTGCTTCAATTATGATCGCAGATGAAAATTGTGAAATTATTTACGTCAATCGTCAGTTTATTACCATGTCAGGCTATATGCCGGATGAGGTTATTGGCAAGAAAACGAATATATTAAACTCGGGTATGACTAACGCCAGCGTCTATGAAGATCTGTGGTCTACCATAAATAAAGGTAATATTTGGAGTGGTGAGTTCGTTAACCGGCGTAAAGATGGGCAGTTGTATTGGGAAAAGGCCAATATCGTTAAAATATATAATAAGGCGAGTAACGCAACCCAATATGTTGGTGTTAAGTTAGATATCACTGAACGAAAATCGCAGGAACATCATGATAATTCATACAATCGTGCGCTAGAGCTGTTATCAAGTGGCGCGCCGCTGAAAGATATTTTGGATGCGATCATTTTCAGTGTCGAGGAAAAAAATCCTGGCCGTATCGTTTGCTCTGTCCTGTTGGTCGATAAAGACAAAAAATGCCTGACACTTGGGTCGGCGCCGAGTTTGCCGGGCTTTTATAAAAATGCCATTCACAATGTGAAAATTGCTGATGGTGTGGCTTCTTTTGGTACCGCTGCCTATACCGGAAAGCGCGTCATTGCTGACGATATTTCTGTCCATCCGCATTGGTCGTTATACAAAGGGCTCGCATTATATGCTGGGCTGCGTTCCTGCTGGTCTGAACCTATCATCGGTCAGAACAAAGAAATATTAGGTGTTTTAAGCGTTTACCATCGCAAAGTGTATGTCCCGACTGAAGAGGAAATTTTCTCTATTGAGAAATCGGCACAGCTGATTGCGATCGCTATAGAACGGTATCATGCTATTGATATGCTGCGGCGCAGCGAGGAACACTATCGTCAACTGGCGCACTATGACTCATTAACGTCATTGGCTAATGGCTTGACGTTTGCCGAGCAGATGGAACAGGCGATTCAGTTATCCAAACAAACGGGCAGGAAAATTGCGCTGATGTTCCTGGATCTCGATAAATTTAAACAGATAAATGACTCGTTCGGACATGCTGTTGGCGATTTACTCTTGAAAGAAGCGGCGGCGCGTATGCGCGCTGCGGTTCGTGATTCGGATACGGTATATCGCCGCAGCGGTGACGAATTTATTATTCTGCTTCAGGGGATTAAGGAAATTGACAATACGCTTTATGTTGCAGATAAAATTCATAACGCCTTGAACAAGCCTTTTGAGATCGATGGGAAAACGCTCGATATATCATGCAGTATCGGGATTGCGTTGTATCCAGAACACGGTGCTGACTCTCTGACATTGGCAATTAATGCTGATTCTGCCATGTATCAGGCTAAAGCTATGGGACGTAGTCAAACTCAGATTTATCACAATATGAACGATCATTGATAAATGGAATAGAAAAAAGGCGCTCTGTTGGGCGCCTTTTTTATTATCTCTCTCGTAGAGCCTCTGCTTTTGCCCGAATAATCGGTTTTAACAAATAGCTGAGGATCGTTTTCTTTCCCGTTATTATATCAACAGAGGCCACCATGCCTGGAATGACAAGAAGTGGCTTATCGGCTGAGCCTAAATAATTCCTATCAGTCCGTAAACGAATAATATAAAAGCTGTTCCCTTCTTTATCGGTTACGGTGTCCGGACTGATTTGTTCCAACTGGCCTTTTAAACCGCCATAGATAGTGTAGTCGTAGGCCGTTAATTTTATTACGGCATCCTGACCTGGGTGCAAAAACGCAATATCCTGTGGACGAATTCTGGCTTCTACCAGCAGGTTGTCGTCCAGTGGCACAATTTCCACCAGATCGCTACCTGGTTGAATCACTCCGCCAATGGTATTCACCAGAACCTGCTGCACGATACCGCGAACAGGGGAGACGACCAGCGTTCGGTTTACCCGGTCTTCAAGTGCTTTACCCGTGGCTTCGATTTTGTTCAGGTTGGTTTGTGCTTCACTTAACTGAGATAACGCTTCGCTTTTATAACGGCTTCGCGTTTCCTCTATTTTATTCTCGCTCTCTTTAATCGCAGACTCCGCCCGCGGGATCGAGAGCTTGATGGAATCAAGCTGACCACGGGTTTCGACCTCTGCGCGGCGCAGGCGTAAAACTTCTACTTTAGAAATTGCACCTTCTGCGATCAGCGGTTCTGACATTTTAATTTCTTGTTGAAGCAGGCCCAGACTATTGCGGAACTGAATTTCCTTGGCTGAGAAATCTCTCAGTTCCTGGCGACGCTGGATCAACTGCTCTTCCAAACCGGACACTTCATTGTGGAGTTGCTGGCGACGGCTGTTATACAGCTCTTTTTCGCCTGCCGCGATTTTAGGCGCTTGCGTTGTAATTTCTTCCGAAAGCACCAGCTCCCGATCGTTGATTTCGGCGTTCAGGCGCTCAATGCGTGATAGCAGTGCAAGCCGATCGGCCTCGGTTTCACCGACGTTGGAAGCAAAACGCGTATCATCAAGGCGCAGCAAAGGATCGCCTGCATTGACGACCTGCCCTTCACGAATGAACACTTCCGTGACGATTCCACCTTCCAAGTTTTGGATTTTTTGCAATCGGGAAGAAGGGATGGCTTTACCGTCACCCCGTGTGACTTCATCAATATCCGCCAGCCCGGCCCACAGGATGAAAAACAGGAAAAAAGCGCCGATGGCCCATAGTGTAAAGCGAATAGAACGTGGAGAATCTTCAACCATTGCACGGCTTACTTCGGGCATCGTTTGCAGGCTTTCTTCATCTCCGCCGACAAAATAGCGTTTGATTCGTTTGATATATTTACCGAGACGCATTGATCTGCCCCTTCTTCAACGCATCCATCACGATGGCCTTCGGCCCATCCGCGATAATTTTGCCTTTATCGACGATCACTAAACGATCGACGAGTGCCAGCATGGAAACCCGATGGGTAACCAGTAAAAGCGTTTTTTCCGCAATGACGGGGGCCAAAGCCTGCTTTAACCGATCTTCACTGGTGTTATCCATCGAACTGGTGGGCTCATCCAGCACCAGAATCGGCGGATCGAGCAACAGCGCTCTGGCTATCGCGACAGCCTGACGCTGCCCGCCGGAGAGCTGTTGACCGCGTTCGCCAACCTGAAGGTTGTAGCCATCCGGATGCAGACGGGCAAATTCGTTCACCCCTGAAATCTCTGCGGCTCGTAGCATCGCTTCGTCTTCGACATAGCGTGCGCCGCTAATCAGGTTATTGCGCAGTGAACCACTAAACAGCTGAATATCTTGAGGAACATAGCCGATATTATGGCGTAAATCGCTGACATCCAACTGACGGGCATCGACGCCGTCGATCAGAATATTACCGGTATTAGGCTGATAGAGGTTCACTATCAGTTTTTGCAGCGAGCTTTTGCCTGACCCACTACGACCAATAACGCCGACTTTCTCGCCGGGAGCGATGGTCAGGCTGATGCCTTGCAGCGAACTAGTTTTTTGTTCTGGATAATTGAACGTCACATCACGAAATTCGATACCGCCCCGGATGCTCTCACGCTTCAGCGGACGTTCGTTATCGCTACGCTCTTGCGGCAACTGCATCATTTGTTCGGTGGTTTGCATCGTCAAACGCGCCTGCTGATAACGGCTGACCAAACCCGACAGTTGACCCAGCGGCATAAGCGCTCTGCCGTTCAGCATGTAACAGGCAATCAGCCCACCCATACTGAGATTACCGTTAATCAGCATGTAGACGCCGACGACAATCATGGCAACGCCGGCAAATTGCTGGAACCATTGCGTCAGGTTTACCGCTAGTGAAGACAGCGCCTTGGCCCGCATTTCCAGCTTGCTCAGGCTGCCAATGGTTTGTTCCCATTGGTGCTGACGTTCACTTTCCGCATTATTAACCTTGATTGCATCCAGACAGCTCAGCGTTTCGATCAGCGTAGCCTGCCGCTCGCTGGCAAGGTGCATCGTTTTTTCAATGGTGGCGGATAGCGGCTTTTGCATCGCCCAACTCGCCAACAGGGTGATAGGGTAGGCGAGGATGGAAACCCAGACCAGTGGGCCGCCGATGATGCCGATAACCAACAGCAGAAGCAGCGTAAAAGGAAAATCGATCAGCGTCGTTAGCGTCAGTGAGGAAAGGAAATCTCTGAGCGATTGAAATTCATGAATATTCTGCGCGAAGCTACCAACCCGTGGTGGCCGAGCCTTCATCGACATACCGGTAATACGTTCAAATAGCGTCGCGGAAATAATCAGATCGGTTTTTTTGCCCGCCATGTCGAGGCAAATGCCGCGCAGCGTTTTGAGTATCAAATCGAAAACAAAGGCGCCGGTAACGCCGATAGCTAGCACCCACAATGTCGCTGTTGCCTGATTGGGCACAACCCGATCGTAGACATTCATCACGAACAGCGGCGTAGCAAGCGCGATAATGTTCACCAGCAGAGTGGCTAGAATGGCGTCGAGATAGAGTGAACGTGAAAGCTTAAGCGTATCCTTGAACCAGGATTTGGTACGGGGGATCAGCGACGGATTTTGCAGTTCGAACTGATGACGAGGTTGGGCAAACATCACCAGACCGAGGTAATTCTGTTGTAGCGTATTGTGCTCAACGGAAATTTCCCCGCCTTCTGTTTCGCTGGGCATCAGGCGTGCGCTGCCGTCAGCATTCCAGCCTAGCAGAATCGCTGCGCGTCCCTCTCGTAACAGCAACATAGCGGGGAGTGACATCGCGGAAATTTTATTCAGAGAACGCTTGAGAACGCGCCCTTGCAGCCCTGCGCGCGCCGCAGCTCTCGGAAGCAATTTTACCGATAACCGCTGGTTGGCTAGGGGAAGCCCTGCGGTGAGAGTTGTACGGCTGACCGATTTCCCCTGTAAGGCACAGAGGATCAGTAAACTATCCAACAACGGGTCGTCATGACGGCTGCGTGGGTCACTATTATTTTCATGCGCGGCAGTCGCTTCATGAGCGGCCGTTGATTCATGAACAACCGTTGATTCATGAACAACAGCAGACTCATGGGTGATAGGCTCCTGGGCAACTGATGTATCAGAACCCTGAGTCTCTTGTACTGAATGCAACTTCATTTAACGGAACGTTCCCTTACGCAACGTAATTCCCTCGCATATAAACCATAATTTATCGCCGTCTGACCAATGAAATATATTAATTAAGGCTCGGCAGCTCTGCGTGAGTGGTTACGTTTGTCAAGCTGGTACCAGCCTCAGGTGCTGGGATCGCCAAACGATTTAATAGCTCTCCCATGCGTGATGCGATCCGGTATTCGGTATAGAGTGAAGTGAAGCGAACCTCGACCAGACGGCGTTGTGCGGTGAACAGCTCGTTTTCACTGTCCAGCAAGTCCAATAACGTTCTTTCCCCCAGGCCAAATTGTTTTTGATAGGCGGTACGCACTTTCATACTGCGGTCGGCATACTCGGCGGCGATCGGTAACTGTTGGCGCGAGTTATTTAACGCTGACCAGGCTAGTTTTAGTTCTTCGCTCAGCAGGCGCAGGGCATTATTTCGCACATCCTGCGCTTCTTTTACCTGATAGGCTTTTGATTCCATATTCGCCTTGCTGCTACCGCCTTCATACAGGTTGTAGCGCATCCGCACCATCGCCTGCCATTCATTGTTTTGGCCACGCGTCCCGTCAACGTTGTTATCCATCGTACGAGAGAGTTCAACGTTGAGGCGTGGATAAAATGTTGACTTTGAAGCCTCATATTGTTGCTGTGTAGCTTCAATATCTGACTCTGCGGATTTCAGCGCTGGGCTGTTAGCCAGCATGATGCGCTGGGCTT
Source organism: Pectobacterium sp. CFBP8739 (assembly GCF_013449375.1). Classification (GTDB taxonomy): domain Bacteria; phylum Pseudomonadota; class Gammaproteobacteria; order Enterobacterales; family Enterobacteriaceae; genus Pectobacterium. Next base: position 26,961 of record NZ_JACDRR010000035.1, read on the forward strand.
CCTCCAGCGAAGCGGGGAGTTTTATCGCAGAAGCATCGGGCATCACCAAATTATCCGGCACTTTACCCACAATGCTCATGTAGTTAATTTTTGCATCGTCCAGATTGGTTTGTTCTGTCAGCACGTTGTTACGCGCTTGCGCAAGACGTGCTTCGGCCTGATCCAAATCGGCCAGTCGGCCAACGCCCTGTTCGCTACGTAGCCTGATTTGATCGTAAATACGCTCGTGGCTTGCCAGATTGGCTTGCGCCAGACGGACGAATTCCTGACGCTGTAACACATTGAGATAAACCTGAACGGTATCTAGCGCTGTCGACTCACTGGTATTTAATACTTTATAGGCGCGTGAATTGACCGTGGCGCGTTGTCTGCCAACCTCGCTTGAAGTGGCGAAACCGTCAAACACCGTCTGACTTAGATTAATGCTCGATTCCTGACGGCTGAGTTCAACGCGTTTATTGATGCTGGCTCGTGTTGAGGGGCTATCAGTTTCTTCGCGGCCAACACCAGCACTCAACGTTATGGAGGGAAAATATCCGCCTTTTGCCGCACGCAAATCATGCTCGGCAGAAAAACGACTGTTAATGGAGGCGCTAACTTCGGGATGGGTATAGAGCGTGCTTTTAATGGCTTCCTGGATCGTCTCGGCATACGTCGCTGTGGAAAAAACGATAATAAAAGGCAATAAAGCAAAATTGTATCTACGCATCATCAGCAGTTTTCCTTCACAAAAACTTTATTTGTGATTATTCCTATTAAAGTGTTTGAGTGTTATGTAAACGCTTAACGAATTGATTTGCTTTTATTCCTTTTATATCAAAATGTTAATTTTATTCCCTGAGCCGTCCAGAGCGAAAAAGTGGGGCTTACTCTAAATAAGTAAAGTTCTGGAAAGAATATTCTGAATTTTTTATTATATCGTGCATTGAGTCAAGCGTTTGACGCATCACGACAACACTATCGTAACGCTTTTTTTAATAAAATGTCAGGACGACACACAGCAAATCAGCCTTATCAGGATGATAGCAAAAATCTATAGCCGCAATATCGCCACATTATAAAAATAATTATAGATATCAAGGAGAAAGTATTTTGAACGGTGTGATTGGCGTCATTAAATTCGTTATTGGACAGGTTTTTATCGTCGCGCTTGATGGGAGCCAGAGACTACTGGTTGCCGGCGATCGGATTTACAGCGGTGAAGAGGTTGTGACCGGTGCTAATGGTGCGGTTTCAATCACATTACCGGATGGTAAAACATTGGATCTGGGGCGTGATAGCCGCTGGAGCGATGTCAGCAGTGCGTCTTCTCAGAGCAGTGCAGATGTCGCCAATGATGTCGCCGCGATACAAGATGCTATCGCTCAGGGCGCTGACCCGACACAGGTGCTTGAAGCGACTGCCGCAGGTAATGACAGCACCGGAGATGCGGGTGACGGCGGCGGCGGGCACTTCAATCCCGCGGTCGTTTTGAACTTGACAGCCGAGGTTGTGACGACCCCGATTGGGTATGATACCGCAGGCCTATCGTTTACTGACCGTGCCTCGTCCGTTCTGGATGGCGTCGATTCATCCACGCTGCTCACTGCCGCCGCGGATACTACCGATACTACACCTCCCTCTGTCACTCTTGTCATAAACAGTGATGGCACAATAAGTTTCGTTTTTACAAAACCGCCCGTTGGTTTTGACCTCACAGATATCACCGTAACAAACGGTTCAGTAACGAATCTGGTGCAAGATCCTAACGATCTCACCCGCTGGACGGCGACATTAACGCCTGCCGCCAATTTTGAGGGCGAAGTTCGGGTCAGCATCCCTGATGGCAGTTACACCGATGCCGCAGGCATCCCTGGAACAGGTGGAAGTGAAGCAGTAACGGTCGATACTCTGCCTCCTGTGGCCTCGATTACAATCGACAATGTCACGTCGGATAACGTC
>NZ_JACDRR010000036.1 GCF_013449375.1 Pectobacterium sp. CFBP8739
GCGGTTCGTCCCGAGCCAGCAAATAAACTGACACAAGCGGAACAAGAGCAAATAATTGAGGTGTGTAATCGGGCGCAGTTTGCCAGCTTACCGCCATCACAAATTGTACCGACCTTGTTAGATAATGGTGAATATTACGGGGCTGAATCAACGTTTTACCGGGTCTTAAAAGCGAATGGACAACTCCATCATCGTGGCCGCAGCTTAGCGCCGAAAGGCTCAGTGTTGCCAACGACTTATACCGCGACGGGGCCGGGTCAAGTGTTTTGCTGGGATATTACTTATTTGCCCAGCACGGTGCGAGGGCAGTTTTACTACCTGTACATGTTGGAAGATTTGTTCAGCCGCAAGATTGTCGGCGACGAGGTGTATGAACAGGAGTCGGGGGAGCATGCCGCGACGCTGTTAGAGCAAACGTTGATACGGGAGAACTGTTTGCACAGTGGTGTCGTGTTGCACTCAGATAACGGCGCCCCGATGAAATCGCAAACTATGCGTATAAAAGCGTATGAGCTTGGGGTGACCACCTCGTACAGCAGACCGCGAGTCAGCAACGATAATCCGTTTGCAGAGTCTTTGTTTAGAACCTGTAAATACCGACCAGATTGGCCCTCAGCAGGGTTTAAAAGTCTTGATGATGCAAGAAGATGGGTGCTGAAATTTACGCGCTGGTACAACTACGAACATAAGCACAGTCAATTACGTTTCGTGACACCGCACCAGCGTCATACAGGTCAGGATAAGGTTATCTTAGCCCAGCGAAAAACACGTATTGAGGCGGCGAAAGCCGCTAATCCAAGTCGTTGGGGAAAGCGCGAAGTACGAAACTGCACACCCGTGGGACCAACAACGTTGAATCCAGAAAGAGAGCAGACTAAACCAATAGAAAAACAGGCCGCTTAAAACGGTCAATGGTGACAACTACCTTGAAAAACACCG
>NZ_JACDRR010000037.1 GCF_013449375.1 Pectobacterium sp. CFBP8739
AAAGACAGGGGCTTTTTGCTATGAGCGTTAGGAAAAAATTGTTTATACGTATCCGGTGGCAAAAGGCAGTCGGTATCTCGCGTAGATCAGGTAGACTATGTGATATCTGAATTAGTAGGTATTTCCATCATGCCATCGAGCATTATTTCATTAAAGCCTCATAACTCTTTCTCATTATCTGTGTCTGCCTTTCGTATTGCGGTAGCAGATACTCAAGAAAAATTGATCGAGGAATGGCGCGTCGCTAACGTATCACAAGAGCCGATTTTATTGTTAGGGGAAGGGAGTAATGTCCTTTTTCTTGAAGATTTCTTAGGCACTATTCTGTTAAATCGGCTCAAGGGTATAGATATTCGAGAAGAAAGCGATGGCTGGTATCTTCATGTTGGTGCAGGTGAGAATTGGCATCAATTAGTTGAATATACGCTTAGGCATGGTATTGCAGGGTTAGAGAATCTGGCATTAATTCCAGGATGTGTGGGTTCTGCACCGATACAGAATATTGGTGCGTACGGTATCGAATTACAGCATGTTTGTGATTATGTTGACGTGTTGGATCTGGCTGAAGGTAACGTCATGCGTTTTACCTCTGAGGAATGCCAATTCGATTACCGTGAAAGCATATTTAAGCATCAATACCGCTCTGGGTTTGCGATTACCGCCGTAGGGTTCTTTTTAAAAAAAGAGTGGAAGCCGATACTTAACTACGGTGACTTGGTCAAGCTGGACCCTAAAACCGTTACGGCACAGCAAGTATTTGATTCTGTATGCCATATGCGTCGAAGTAAACTCCCAGACCCTGTAGTGACGGGTAATGCTGGTAGCTTCTTCAAAAACCCGATAATTACACCACAGCATGCTGAATGCATTTTACGAGAGTATCCGCACGCTCCTCAATATTTACAAGCCGATGGAAACGTTAAATTGGCCGCTGGATGGCTAATTGAACAGTGTAATCTTAAAGGATTTCAGCTTGGTGGTGCGGCTGTGCACGAGAAACAGGCATTGGTTCTAATTAATAAAAACAATGCAAAAAGTTCAGATATTGTCGAATTAGCGCGTTATGTTCGTAACCAGGTCGCTGAGAAATTCTTCATACATCTGGAGCCAGAAGTCCGCTTTATTGCTGCGTCTGGAGAGGTCAATGCCATCGAGGTATTATCATGAAAGATATTACGGTTCCCCTTAAATTAATCAGAATTCTCTCTGATGGTGAATTTTATTCCGGTGAGTTATTGGGTGAAATAATGGGTATGAGTCGAGCTGCGATTAATAAACATATTCAGACCATACGTGATTGGGGAATTGATGTTTTTACTGTGACGGGTAAAGGTTATTCTTTACCTGCGCCTATGCAGTTATTAGATGAGGAGATTATTCTCAAGCATCTACCCGAAGGTGGAGTGACAGTTTTACCTGTCGTTGATTCTACTAATCAGTATATTTTAGATCGCCTTGACTCCTTATCCTCCGGTGATGCATGCCTTGCTGAATATCAGCAATCTGGGCGTGGTCGTCGGGGCAGGCAATGGTTCTCGCCCTTTGGTGCAAATTTATATTTGTCTTTATACTGGCGCCTAGAACAGGGGCCTGCAGCGGCTGTTGGAGTTAGTTTGGTTATCGGCATCGTAATGGCAGAAGTGCTACATAAGCTTGGTGCTGATGGTGTTCGAGTCAAATGGCCCAATGATTTATATCTTAAGGACAGAAAACTCGCCGGTATTCTTGTCGAACTTACTGGAAAAACGGGGGATGCGGCTAATCTGGTTATTGGTGCGGGCATTAATTTACAGATGAGAGAGCCGGCTCCAAATACAATTAGTCAAGGCTGGATAAATTTACAAGAAGCAGGTATAGATATTAATCGTAATACACTTGCTTCGACTCTTATTTCTGAATTAAGAAGCGCTTTGGCCGTCTTTGAACTACAAGGTCTTGAGCCATTTATTCCCAGATGGGAAAAGTTGGATAATTATTTTAATCGCCCGGTTCGTTTGATTATCGGCAATCGTGAAATATATGGGACCGATCGAGGAATAGATCGCCAGGGTGCATTGTTATTAGAAAATGACGGTTCAGTTACACCATATATTGGTGGGGAGATTTCTCTGCGTGGTGCATGAAAGGGGGGGGGCCCCCTTTTTACATATTTATTCGTTTGTCACTTTCTTAGTCGAACACATTCAACGGCATGATTAGCACTTTTAGTCAGAATAAGGCTAGCTCTTTCCCGCGTGGGTAGAATATTTTCTTTTAGATTAAGTCCGTTAATTTCTTTCCATAATTGAGATGCAATGCCGACAGCTTCTTCTTCCGTCAGTTTCGCATAATTATGAAAGTATGAGCTCGGATTTGAGAAAGCACCTTGCCTAAATTTCAAGAAACGATTTATATACCATGCCTGTAGCAATGCTTCAGACGCATCAACGTAGATAGAAAAATCTACAAAGTCAGAGACAAAAACTCTATGAGGATCATGTGGATAGTCCATTCCACTTTGTAGAACATTCAAACCTTCTAATATTAAAATATCAGGTTGCTCCAACACTTTGTTGTTATCAGGAACGATATCGTAGGTTAGATGAGAATACGTTGGGGCTGTGACTTTGTGTGTCCCTGATTTTATATCAGAAACAAATTTTACCAGGCTATGCATATCGTATGACTGAGGAAAGCCTTTTTTCTTCATCAAGTCACGTGCTTTTAACACCTTATTTGGATGAAGAAATCCGTCGGTTGTAATGAGTTCTACACTGCGATGTTCCGGCCAGCGGCTTAATAATGCTTGGAGCACACGGGCTGTGGTACTTTTTCCCACGGCGACACTACCCGCAATACCAATTATGTAAGGTATCTTTTGGCCATCCGTACCTAAGAACTGCTCAAGCACGGCCTGACGGCGTAAATTAGAGCTGATATAAAAATTGAGCAGGCGGGATAGTGGCAGATAAATTTCTGCGACTTCGTCTAATGAAAGGTCTTCGTTAATCCCTTTGAGCTTAACGATTTCTTCCTCTGTCAGCGTTAACGGGACGGAATCGCGCAAGGCGGCCCATTGGCTGCGATTAAATTGTAGATATGGCGTGGCCAAGGATTGCTCTCTATTGCTCATAAGTCGTCTTCTGCCTGCTTCACAGGTAAGAAAAGGGACTCTCAGCCAGCGAAGAAAACGGGCTATTAGTTTAGCCAACGTTATGGTCGCGGCACCTTTTCTTATGTAATAAATTTTTGATAATGGGCAGGTTAACACTTTGCGGATAGAAAGAAGAAGAGAAAATCGGTTCTGTACCCGATGCTTCTATGTTTACGCATCGGGTGCAAGCTAGCTGGCGATGGCTTTACCTAACCCATTCACGGCAAAGAGGCGTTTATAGTAGATAGCCGTTGGATGGTAATAACCATCGGGTGTGCAAGCATAGTCAGGCAACTCTCCCAGATGGCGATAACCCAAGGCTCGGTAGAACGCTTCTGCTGGGGAGCCAGCTTGGGTATCTAAGTAGAGTAACCCTCTCTGTTGGAAAAGCGCGTGTTTTTCCAGTAACTGAATGAGCTGTCTGCCTATTCCCGCTCTCCGTACACGGCTATGAACTAACAATTTTTGAATTTCAGCTCTGTTTCTCCCGTTTGGCTTTTGACATAACTCTAGCTGTACACTTCCGACGATACCTTTCTCGTCGCGTGCTGCCCATAGCATGCGATCACCGTTAGCGACAGATGCTTGTAATCCATGAAAATATTCCATAGCTTCTTTGTGGTGCAGAGGCGATTGATATCCAACAGAGGCGCCTTTTTCTACAGCATCTATTAATAGACTGGCCAGTTCTTCACGATAGACAGGTAAGGTTGCCGCATTGAGTTGAACTATTTTCATCGTATTTTGCTCGTTCTTCAGAAATTTGTTTCTAACTCGGCAAAATTTGTTCCAAGTTTATTTTCTTAGAAAAATGAGCAAAATAGCGTCTGTCAGTGAGGGACATGTTCTCTTTAAGGGCAAGAGGCGCATTTTTGGTGCAAGAGATATAGGGTAAATTTGATGGTGCAATGCGCATTTCCTAGAGAGGATTTGATGGTTCTTTGCACTAATTTTTGTTGCTGACCTAGAATTGTGAGTGAATCTGGATAAAATCTAAGCGAAAGCACATTTTACGCAATTTTTTTGTTGCATCGAACGCTCTGTCTACCTAGAATGCGCAGCACTTGATGCCGGCTTAGCTCAGTAGGTAGAGCAACTGACTTGTAATCAGTAGGTCACCAGTTCGATTCCGGTAGCCGGCACCATCAAGTACACAATCAGGTGGGGTTCCCGAGCGGCCAAAGGGAGCAGACTGTAAATCTGCCGTCACAGACTTCGAAGGTTCGAATCCTTCCCCCACCACCAAATTCAATTCTGGTAACAGAATATTCGATACGGTAGCAAAATCAAACCGGATCGACGAAGGCGGGGTCTAGAGATTTTTATTCCTCAACTTCAAAATCTACAGAAAAATTAGGTAGCCGAGTTCCAGGATGCGGGCATCGTATAATGGCTATTACCTCAGCCTTCCAAGCTGATGATGTGGGTTCGATTCCCACTGCCCGCTCCAAGATGTGCTGATATAGCTCAGTTGGTAGAGCGCACCCTTGGTAAGGGTGAGGTCGGCAGTTCGAATCTGCCTATCAGCACCACTTCCTTTTCCTCCTCCTGATTTTCTTTCTGTGAATAAATTCAGCAAGCTATTGCTTGGTTGATGTGGTGATACCACCGATTTATCCGTGTCTTAGAGGGACAATCGATGTCTAAAGAAAAATTTGAACGTACAAAACCGCACGTTAACGTCGGTACTAT
>NZ_JACDRR010000038.1 GCF_013449375.1 Pectobacterium sp. CFBP8739
TATTAGGCGAAGTCATTTAGATTGCGCCGCTTAATCCGGCGTTTTGTTTTACAGGCATTAACATATTTCGTATTAATTAAGTAGGGGTTTTACATTGTTAGAAAAAACAATGCCCACTTATACACTCACTTCGTGAGCGTGTGGGCCCTACCGGGGGTTGCCTGCCGCAGGCTAAAAGCAAAACCAAGGTCAAGACATAGAGTTTTTCTTGCGAAAAACTAACAGCAGCATAGTTATATTTGAGGGTATTTATTATATGGCGATTTTTCATCTGGAGTTTAAAATTGTGAAACGTTCTGAGGGTATGTCTTCCTGTAGGAAGGCTGCCTATCATGCACGTTGCAGAATAATAGATGATCGCACTGGCAATACCTACGATTTCAGCCACCGAACAGATTTATTCCATCATCTGATATTAGCACCTATTTCCGCACCTGCTGATATTTTCGAAAACTCAAGCTCCTTGTGGAATGAAGTTGAAAGGGTTGAACGTCAGAAAGACGGACAAACAGCCCGTTATTTTGATGTGGCTATTCCCTGTGAACTGAACAATGAAGACAAGATAAAACTGGTCGTTGAATACTGTCAGAAAAATTTCGTCGATAAAGGAATGATTGCCGATATCGCATTCCACGATTTGGATGGCAATAATCCACATGCGCATGTGATGTTGACATTAAAACCGATCACCGCTAATGGCTTCGGCAAAAAAGAAAGAAGCTGGAATGACAAGAAAAACGTAATCCTTTGGCGTGAATCATGGTCTGTGATTGCCAATCGCTATCTTACTGCTGCTGGCAGCAATGAGCGTATTGATCATCGCTCTATTGATACCCAATACAATGAAGCACTCGAAAATGCCGCTATTACCCTGAATGTCGAAGAAAAAGCGTTATGGCTCGCCAAGGCAACAGCAACCAGCCGTTCCCCTATGCAACGTGTTCATCGTGCCAAGTGGAACAGCAAAAGCGTTCAGGAAAAACGTGCTGCTGAACAGGCTGTTCGTGATGAGATGAAACAAGAAGCTCAGGCCACATATAGTGTCTTCAAAGATTTAGATCTGCAGATCGTTGTTGACCTCAGAAGCTTCACCGTGTCCGAACTGCCTGAGCCTGTTGAAATCGTATTGCCTGAAATACAACCTCGAACAGAGTTCTCTGAAACAGGTTCGCAGTCGTCATCATCCGAAGAACAACAGCCTGTTCTGGTTGCCCCTGCGCCTCATACACGCACGAAATTGAAAACCCCCTCCTCTTCAACTGCCAGAGCGGTTAAACGCGCTCCTGTTAAAAGTAAGAGAAAGCAGGTTAAACCTCGTCAGGATGGTTTGTTCAAGCGTTTTACCCTACTGGTGGTTGGATACATAAAAGAGAAATTCATCTGGGCCAAGAAGAAGCCTGTTCCGGTTCCTGTTGAGGCTGACCACGATAAGCGTATTGCCGAAAACTATGTGTTTGATGAGGTGCTGGGGATCTATGTTTCACGCGCTGAACATGAGAGACGCACAAGGTTTAACAGTGACACTTATAGTCCAACCAAGGATGAGATCTCACTACTTCCAAGTCGTCCTCAACACATATAAAAAAATAGTATTCAATATTATACTCCTAACTTAACTATCACGAAAAATCTATTTTTACTTCAATTAAAACTATCCAAACAGCCTATAAACATTAATTAATATAATAATCACCATCAATAAATAATTGTTAATGGGGTTTCAGGGTAACATATTATTTTTTTATTCTGCTTACCATAATCAAATGTAAGAATAATGTTATGCACTTCTCCTTGATTTATTTCGACACCCTCAATTTTTTTCATTGCATCCGCCGAAAGAGAGAGCGGGTTTATTGTTGGTATGCTTAATTGAATGCCAGTCAACTCTCGAATCCCGCAAGGATGATTAAGCGGTTGACGTTTTTCTTCTTCAACTTGATCTGGCCTCCCAGAAAAGTCCAAAAAAAACCAAAGTGGTTCATTGGGTGTCGCAATCCCCACTTGTATAGAATAGCCATCAGGTAAATAGCTTGGTTGATACTGCCAGTGAGGAAAAGTGATTGATTCCCCCTGTCTCGTTGGACGACAACCTATACCAAATGGAGAATATAACTCATTCTTATCCACTAACCTCTTAACAATATCGAGTTTTGGAGATGTTCTTTTATTCTTATGGGTATATTCGTCAAGATCAAGATAAATAAACTCAAGAAATATGTTATTGAAAAAGAAACGACGATTGGCTGTTCCTTGTCCGAGATGTCTATTACAAGATCCTTCCAATATGCCATTTTCAACTAAAAAATCGGCAATAGGCGCGTTATGATCCGAGCAAATAAATATATGATCAATTTCCATTTATTAAATACCTAAAATAATTAACATGCTCACAATTACAACTTTAATATTTTATAAAAAAGCAAATACTGATATTTATCAAAAGATTCTAAATGAACAGCCCTGCAAAGGGCTATTCACAAACAACTTGCAACGAGAGTAAGTTTATTTTGCTTTCCAGCCGTTATTGGTTTTCACCAGAACAATTTTGGCTTCTTCTGGTTCAGCCATCCCCTTGACGCCAGAGAACGCATTTTTATCAACCCAGCCCGGAACGCCATCGAGCTTCCACGTATAGGTCACTTGTGTAATTTTAGCGCCAGCGCCATCACTCGGTTCAGTCCAACTTTTAACCTCAGTGACGATACGATGACCGACACAGGCACCTTCCTCATGGTTCCAAAAATCAACCTCTTGTCCTTTGTCTGTTATCTCTAATACATTAACGCTACCAAATCCGTTAGGTTGCTGCGAAACATTGAGCAGCCCCTGTTCAACAAGCCCGTTCAGGATTTCATCGCTGGCATTGTATCCAGCAGAACGATAGCCATGATTAACCTTTACTGGAAAACCTTTGTTGAAAGCAAAGTCATTGTTCTGAAGTGAGTAGCACACCTTTGATTTTGAAATTTTCGCGTTAATCGCCTTCTCAAAGTCGCCTTTCTCCCCACATCCCGCCAACAAAAGAGCTACAGAAGCAACGAGCAAAATCTTCTTCATCTTCCTATCCATCCTGATAATCAACAATGCTGTTATGTAGAGGTAGTCTGCTGCGCACCTGTAGTCGTTAAAGCTTGTTCTTACTGGCATAACGCAGCAAAACCACCTGATTAACCAATTGATAGGATTCAATTATTTTTGTGGGCCGTCATATCGTTTGTAACGATCAAAATCAAAATAACGATAGTTATTAACTATCATTAAATATATATCGATCGATTAAATCAATTAAACCACCGATCGAAAAAACATTATTAATAGCTATAAACTATCAATATCAATTTATCGATCTAATTTACCGATCATTTTCTTGCCAGATGAATCGTTACTGGATAAAGTGAACAGAAGGCTCACTGGACCGTTTATGCGCTGGTTTGTAGGGATAGAACGTCAAACCCTATGACCAATAGCCAGCACTGTTCTATGTCCTTGGCGTAGGTTTTATTAATGCAACATCAGGGAAAACAGCAGTGAAGGATGCCGCTAGCTGATTAGATAAAAAAATCACAGGCTTTTAATAAGCGGCTTTCTTCACCACTAATTAACATGGCCTATTTCACTGGACAGCAGCAACACAACGCTGGTCCCGGTTTCTTCACGCCTATTTTTACGTTTACTGTTTATATGGAGTTAACATGAAAAAACTGTTTATCGCTGCATTGGTGATCCTGCCTCTTACCGCTTGCACCACCTATGGCAACAAATCCCTTAAAGCCGAAACCCAACAAACCGTAAAAACTAAAATCGTTAAGGGGAAAACGACCCAGCAAGATGTTATTAACGCATTCGGGGAGCCACAAACACGAGCTACCAATGATGCTCAGGAAATGTGGTCCTACTCCAGTATGTCAGGCGAGAGCCAGATCTCGAACTATATTCCCGGACTGGCCCTGCTGAAGAACAGCAACACGGCGCATATGAACTCCCTCGAAATCTGGTTCAAAGGGAATGTTGTTGACCGATATAATTTCAGCCAGACGGCGAGTAAGGTTTCGCGTGGATTGTTGGATTAAAGGAAAGAAATAATCACATATAATAGTCACATAATTTAATATTGGCAGAAAAAACCTGCCAATATCTAAATAAAAATTTATATTATTTATTACATTGCTGCGAAATCAACTTCGTACTTGTATGAAATTACATCCTCATCAGTATTTTCAATTTTTAATTCTGTATTTGCTGACATTATATGTGTCTGTAATTTTGCTCTAGCTGAGATATCTGCCGAGAAAACAGATTTTGAAGTCATCTCAACAGCGGCTCTAGTGCAACCACCAATCTCCCTAGCAAGAATTAAGGACCCCCACTGAGGTTCAAATGGTAACCATGAATACTCTTTTTTATCTAGTAGGTCACCACTAACCCATTTTTTACCAGCCAGTTCAAACAGTCTTGATTCGCCTTCAAAGTTTTGCTGATTAGATTGACTATTGATTCCAGAACCTACTGAAAACGGTACACTTGCTGAAGCTTCGACATTAGTCTCGCATTGAATGTTTTTATTATTAAATTTATTAGTCGTTTTAATTATTTTTATTCTAGTTGCACCTAGATTTATTAATACCTTCAAAAGCTCAGCTTCTCTTTCTTGTAGCAAAAGTTGTTCATAGTAGTCATCAGGTATATATAAACTCTCTTTTTCAGAATTTATTTTTTCTAAAGGATGAAGTCTATAAAAAAGACCAACAATTGGATGTCCGGGGGGGAATTTAAGTTTCCTATCCTTCGTTTCCTCAATAGTTAATGAATATTTATTCAATGCTCCATCAATGATTTTAGCTTGTTCTTTAGTAATTGTTATGTCACCATTATTTTTGTTAGAGAATAGATTAAAAACCATTGGGCTAACAGTGGCAGCGACACCAATTAATTTTATTGGAAGGTAGTTAATTGTTAGCGCAGCAGCACCAGCCTTTAATAAAAAGTCTGAATACGATATTTCTTTACCTTTATTTTTATTCTGAATTTCTGAAATGTATGATTCTAAGTCATATTTTTTCTCAATTATATATATTTTTTCCATTTTCATTCCAGTAATAACCATTTGAATATACCACGTATTACTATCACAAAATAAATCTCAAAAAAAGACAAAGTGTTTATTTATGATCTACGGATCAATAACCTAGCATATAAATAAAAAAAGACTAAAGATTTACGTGATACTACCGATAATATCGGGTCATTACTTAGCATTGTTATACAATGCAACAGCGATCTTAAGTCTATCAACAGCCTGAGATAACGCCTCATAGAGATCGCCAGAGTCTTCCAGTTCGGATAAGAAGACATCTTCTGTTATGGCTTCACGCAGATCCTGTAGGCCAAGTGCATTCATCAATGCGGATTCATCTGGAGCATTAGCTTTTACCCTACCGCAGTAATAGTAATCATCCAGAACACTAACGGGTGTGTTGGGATGCTGACTGTTGTAGGTTTTGGTTTCTGACATCAGTAAGCTTATTGTTTCTTCGCTGACTTGACTGAGTTCAGAAATCAATCTCCCATACACATTTACCATTCGTTCCTTATCGCAATCATTTACTGATTCAGACAGGAAGAAAGAATGGTAATCTTTGACATAGATGTTATTGTTGTTTTCGAGGGTAAGCTTTATCCCACATTCATTCTCTTCAACATATTTAACAACACAAGTCATAAATGGTATTTTATCATTAGTATTAAATAGTGTGATGATTTTAATATTAGTCATTTTTTATTTTCCTTTTTGTTTTATTTTTAATACCATGTTTATTATAGGAAAATCAAATTTAACTCATGTAAATAATACGTTACCCAGCGTTTCAATATGAAATACCTTCGTGTAGCTCTTTTACTCAATCACTGAAAATTATCTTTGTGAATACCCCTCATCATGAATATGATCTCAGTCGAATAACTACTTTGTTAATACAAAATTTGCCTTCTCTCCGCATTCGAATCGATATGCTATTTTTTATAAAAATAAAACTTTCATTCTTTGTTTTACCTTTTATTTTAAAGAATATTGATGTAAGATATGAACGTAAAAAATATAACTAATAAAATATATACGGACAAGAATTTATGATTAACAGAGATTTTCAGCATCTAAATGGACTGTTAAGTGATTTTTTCTCTCAAAAAAACATTCAACAAAAACTACATATCATTCATGAACATAAAATAACCGGATGGGAAATTTGGTTGCAAGTTGAATTTGCGAATATGTTGGCAAATACTGAACATTTATACTGGCGAGAACAGATACTTGAGTTTGATTATCGTCAAAATAAAGAAAAATATTATTTCCGCCCAGATTTTCTACTACGTAAAAAAGGATGGGTACAAGAAAGATACATGGCAATTGAATTTAAGCAGAATCCTAATCCAACAACTTGTGTTAAGAATATGGCTAGCGATCTGAAAAAAATCGGTCAGATGCGAAAATCCGAACTAGATCTTCGCAGTGTCTGGGCTGTTGGTATCACAAAGGTAATAGAAAATGATCAGCTTCATTCACTTGCTGAAACTTACCTTGATAAAAAATACTATCAAACCAAAAATTTTAATAAACATATCCAGCACTTCCCAATAGGAAATACGCCCTATTGCTACATAATAATGTGACTAATTTTAAATACTGTCCCAATCTAATGGTTCTTCTGGTGGTAAAAGAGTGGTATATCCATCCATGCTTTTACTCATCATTTCCCCTTGGGACTTTTTAGCCTGTAATCTCGCGATTAACAAATCTATGTCTTCTTGGTTATTCACGTCTTCTATGACTGACTCAATTGACTTGTTTTTCCCTTTAACACTTTCATTACCGCCACCATTTCTGACCACACTTTCCGGTTGTTCTTCCATTGTTTCTTTCTTTTTTATAATCTCTGAAACAAAGCGAGCACGATCACCATTGAAGACAATAGCAGGGTTTATAAAATACCAGTTTTTTTCATTGGTTTTAGCAATGATACGTTTTTCGATAAGTTCTTTTACTCCTCTGTAAAATATTGATTCAGATAAAACAAAGTGATCTATCTTTTCCGCAAGAGACATTGCTTTTTTACAACTCAGGTAAAAATGATCTTTTCCTATCGCATCCTGATATATTCGTAAAAATATGAAAAACACTTTGTATGCTGTTTTCGTGAGATCAAAGTATGCTTTTATCTGAGAGGTATAGAGTTTAATGAACTCTTCTTTATCGACCTCTTGCGTATGCACGATATTGGCGAAGTAGCTTTTACCTGTATCTTTCTTTTCTATAAGTTCTGTGCCTCGTGAAACGGTCAGATTTTTCTTTCGTGTTTCAATCTTTAGCTCGGTCTCAAAGCAAAAAGGGTTTAAGCCTAAATCCAAGTCAACTTCCATTTCTTTAATCATATTATCACCTTTTATTATTTTATTTATAATAAAGTAAATACCATACATGAAACAGATATCAAGTTTTTTGCATATTTTTTTGCGAAAATATTTTATAAATCGCAAGTTTTCCCGTGACGATGATTTAAATCACTGTCATTTTTTAGCGTAAAAATGATATAAGAACTGACTACATAGTCAGAAAAACTTACTGTGTAGTCAGTAATGCTGACCATAGAGTCACTAATACTGACCGTATAGTCAGTCGTTGTTTTCCAACACAAGCCTTATACCCCAAGGGCTACAGGCCGTTTTTGTCTTAACTTAATTTTACAAGAAGTAAGAGATAATACTTAAGAGGATTAAAAGAAACCGGGCGATTTTTATGATCGCCGTACAGGGTTTCTAATAATTTATTGCTAATTATTCCTTTCTATTTAACTAAAATCTTTTTTTGAAAATCCCCACCATCTATGAGCTAACGCTCATGTGCTGACGCAAGGCTACGCCCTAATGCTGACATACAAATATTTTTCATATTGGATTAAAAATTTATCGAAGCAGCACTTGGTGATTGTCGCCAACAATCACTTCGCTGGACAGGGCTTGCCCCTGTTAATGATGGATTTTTCATTAATGATCGTGGCGATAGCCACTTATAACCAAATGTAAAACTTAAATATTAATAACTATCAAACTTTCGCAAACACCGATTTTACTAATTTTCGATAGAACTTAATGAGCATATTTTTTATAGACTGGCTACTGCCAGTCACATAGTTCCTGTGGTGAAATACCATCACGCGCCATCAACTTGAGGAGTCTTTTCATCTTTAGCTTACGCACCTTATTTTTACCAATCTCCTGATAATGCTCCTCACGCCGCTCCTCTACCACTTTTCGAAACTTCTTCAATAGTTGATTCAGTGTTTTCATATCAGTAGTAGCGGCTTCAGCTTGGATTTTTTTATACATAAACATAACGTGGAACTCATCAATCATCAGTTTTCTCCTATTGTCATAAATGTTTTTACCTGCCCCTTACGGGGCAAATATATCTTCAAAGGAAACTATAAAGATTTATGAACAAATAAATACGAATGCCTTACCAACAGATTAGCGATAACCTTAAGATCAACCTCGTCAATATCCACATTATTTCCTTCTCTCTGTGTTAAACTCTCAAAGTTATTTTTAATATGCATTATCACGCACATGATAGTTGCACTCATAAAATCATGATCACTAATATACTCTCTTATATCCCCATCGTGATCATTTTGTAAACTGATCCAACTTGCCTCAAACGATCTTTTAGCAAGATCAAGGAACAGTTTTGTAGATTTGTTTTTAACTTTATTATTTTTAGACATAATTAACTCTCACTTTTATATGATTATTTAATATTTGGTTTATTTTCAGCCCCAAGAAGGGGCCAAATAGATTTACATATAGGCTAACACTAAAGCTTTGGTATGCAGCGTCATTACCTCCATTCTCACCCCTTCAAAATCGATAAGATAGCGCTTATTTTTGGCTACACCCTTTTTAGCTCGTTCGATTACTTGGTCATAGACTGTTTCCATATGATGATTATCAGTAAGTAAATTAAATGCCTCTTTTGGCCCTTTTTTGACTATATCCCAATAAATACGGTAATACTCTTTCATTGCTAATAGTAGAAACATCTCAGTAGCGATCCTATCAAAACCATTATTTTTCTTATTCATATATTTTTCCTTTTCTTTGTTTATAGTGTAAAATACCCTGCATTATTAATGCATCAATATTTTGGTTTTTATTTTATAGTATTGTAAAAAACACAGTGTTTAACGTTTTACATAAAACCTCCTCATCGCATTAATAGTGTATTGTTCATTAATCAGCGTGTTTACGTGAAAACTGAATAATATTCTCAATCCATTCATCGATTTCACTTTCAACAAAAGCTCTGGCTCTTATGCCAATCTTTATCGGTTCTGGGAATACACCCCTGCTAATAAGTCGATAAATCCATGCTTTGCTATATCCTGTTTTATTCATCACTTCCGGCAGGCGAATAAGTCTTCTTGTTGTCATATATTTCTCCGTTGTTGTTTTGATGAATGTAGTATCTGCAGATCGCTTATGACGTTCAAGCCTCGGAAAATCAGAATTGAACTTGAATTGAGTGTTTTTCATACAAAAATAGATGAGATGGCGAGAGAGCTGTCACTGGGCGGGGTGTAGAGCGATTTAGCAATAAGTGCTATTTATTTTGCTGTTATAAGGTATTTTATAACTTTCATATTAATCAATTAGTTAATCAATATCAGTTTAAATTCTGACTTAATTCTTATCTGCTTTAGCCAAGAAAAAGGGCTATGCCTGTTAAGACATAGCCCTTCTTTCATCAGCAGTTATCCTTACCCACGCTGATTAAACGCTCCCTGCACCACATTGCTTCCGTTTTCAAGGCTTACCAT
>NZ_JACDRR010000039.1 GCF_013449375.1 Pectobacterium sp. CFBP8739
TTCTCGCCGCCTGACAAGCGCTAAATTCAAAAAAATTTCCAACCGTTCAAAAACAAACCAAAAGACACCATTTCGCATATTTCACACACAGAAAATGAATGCAATATGAGCTAGTCATGTAAAAACGGGTGCATCCATCAACGAATGCACCCGTTTGTCGCTTACCGTTTCACGCACAGACTTATTGCCGTGCGACTATCTGTTCACCTTCAACATCTAATGTGATCGGTTTACCGGGGATCAATTTGCCACCAAGCATCTGCTGAGCAAGTGGGTTCTCTATCAGTTGCTGTATCGCTCTTTTAAGCGGACGCGCACCATAGACTGGATCAAACCCGACCTCTCCGAGCATATCTAAAGCCGCATCCGTCATCGCGATGCTATATCCGCGCTCTTCAAGACGTTTGTATAGTCTCTGAAGCTGAATTTGTGCGATCGACGTAATATGTGCTCTTCCCAGTGGATGGAATACCACAACCTCATCGATACGGTTAATAAATTCAGGGCGGAAGCTGTGACTAACAACTTCAAGCACCATGTCTCTCATTTCGGTGTAACCGCGCTCACCAAAGCGTTCCTGAATCAGGTCAGACCCCAGATTTGACGTCATGATGACCACAGTATTACGGAAATCGACCGTTCTGCCCTGACCATCGGTGAGGCGACCATCATCCAATACCTGAAGCAGGATATTGAACACATCAGGATGGGCTTTTTCGATCTCATCCAGCAAAATGACCGAATAAGGACGACGGCGTACCGCTTCCGTCAAATATCCTCCCTCTTCGTAACCGACATATCCAGGAGGCGCCCCGACCAAACGTGAAACCGAGTGTTTCTCCATAAACTCAGACATATCGATACGCACCATGGCGTCGTCACTGTCGAAGAGGAACGTCGCCAGCGTTTTACAAAGTTCGGTTTTCCCAACGCCCGTTGGACCAAGGAACAAGAACGATCCAATTGGACGGTTAGGATCAGATAACCCAGCTCGGCTGCGACGGATAGAATTCGCTACCGCCTCGACGGCTTCGTTCTGCCCAATCACACGCTGGTGCAGCTCATCTTCCATTCGCAATAATTTTTCTTTCTCGCTTTCCAACATGCGAGAAACTGGAATTCCTGTCCAACGCGCCAGCACATCGGCAATTTCAATATCCGTTACTCGATTACGCAGCAAATGCATCGTTTTCCCTTCCTGCTGCGTTGCTGCTGCCAGCTGTTTCTCTAGCTCAGGGATTTTGCCGTATTGCAGTTCAGACATTTTCCCCAGATCGCCCTGACGGCGAGCCTGTTCCAGCGCAATTTTCGTCTGCTCTAAAGACGCTTTAATATTCTGTGTTCCCGTAAGTGACGCTTTTTCAGCTTTCCACTCTTCTTCTTGTTGGGAATATTCGCGCTCTTTTTGGTCAAGTTCCGCGCTCAGCAACTCAAGCCGCTTTTGGCTGGCTTCATCAGATTCTTTTTTTAGCGCCTGTTGCTCCAACTTCAGTTGAATGATCCTGCGCTCAAGCCGATCGAGGGGCTCGGGTTTCGAATCAATCTGAATGCGAATGCTGGATGCAGCTTCATCAATCAAGTCGATCGCTTTATCCGGCAATTGACGATCCGCGATATAGCGATGAGAGAGCATTGCCGCCGCCACAATCGCCGGATCGGTGATTTGTACATGATGGTGCAACTCATAGCGCTCTTTCAGTCCACGCAGAATCGCAATCGTGTCCTCAACGGTCGGTTCCGCGACAAACACCTTTTGGAAGCGGCGCTCAAGTGCCGCATCTTTTTCAATATACTGCCGATACTCATCCAGCGTAGTCGCTCCGACGCAATGCAACTCACCACGAGCCAACGCAGGTTTTAGCATATTGCCGGCATCCATCGCGCCATCGGCTTTACCCGCGCCAACCATCGTGTGGAGTTCATCAATAAACAGAATGACGCTGCCTTCTTGCTTAGATAGATCGTTGAGCACGCCTTTCAAACGTTCTTCAAACTCACCACGGTATTTCGCACCTGCCACCAGCGCGCCCATATCTAATGAAAGTACGCGCTTGTTTTTTAGGCCTTCAGGCACTTCACCATTAACGATACGCTGGGCTAACCCTTCTACTATCGCGGTTTTACCCACGCCGGGTTCGCCAATTAATACCGGATTATTTTTAGTTCGACGCTGCAAAACCTGAATAGTGCGGCGAATCTCTTCATCACGCCCGATCACAGGATCGAGTTTGCCTTGTTCCGCACGCTCCGTGAGATCAATCGTGAATTTCTTCAATGCCTGGCGCTGATCCTCAGCCCCTTGATCGTTAACTTGTTCTCCTCCTCTAACTTGATCAATCGCGTTTGTTACCCTTTGCTGCGTAACACCCGCCTTTTTCAATATATCCCCCAACGTGCCGCGAGACTCCAGCGCAGCTAGCACGAAAAGTTCCGAAGAGATAAAGGTATCGCTGCGCTTTTGCGCGAGCTTGTCGCACATATTCAATACGCGGACTAATTCGTTCGAAGGCTGGACATCACCATCAGTGCCTTCAACCTGCGGCAAACGCGTGATTGCCCGGTCGATTTCAGTTTTCAGGTGATTAAGATTGGCTCCGGCAACAGTCAGAAGTGGACCAACAGTTCCACCATCCTGATGAAGCAAAGCGCTCATCAAGTGAAGGGGTTCAATAAACTGGTGGTCGCGCACGAGGGCGAGAGACTGGGCATCAGCAAGAGCAAGTTGGAATTTATTGGTAAGACGATCCAGACGCATAACTCCTCCCATACACTGGTCAAAATTGCTACTGGAGATTAAATGAGGTCATCCCTCAAAAATTTCAAGGTTATTTTGCCAGTCGTGACGGGATTTAAACGTTACTTGTCCTGGATCGTCTTAATTCAATAGGTTATATCAGCCAGATTAAACTTGCCATACGGCCAGTCACACCATCACGCCGATAAGAGAAAAATTTGTGAGGTTCACTCACAGTACAGGCGTTTCCACCAAAAATTTGCGTTACCCCTGCGGCGCGTAAACGTAAACTTGCCAGTTGGTAGATATCGGCAAAAAATTTATTTCCTTCAGGCCGAAATGCAGAAGACGCCGCAGCATCATGCTGAATAAATGCGTCTCTCACTTCAGGGCCGACTTCGAAAGCACCAGGCCCGATAGCGGGACCCAGCCACGCTATGATCTGCGTGGGCTGCGCACGGAAACAGGCTAATGTTTCCTCCAATATCCCTGCGTGCAACCCCCGCCAGCCTGCATGTGCAGCGGCCACTTCATCGCCGTTGATTGCACAAAAAAGCACGGGTAGGCAGTCAGCCGTCATCACCGCACAGACCTCCCCTTTCTTATCCGTATATGCAGCATCACCGCAAACAGACGCGGGGGATACCTCGCCAAGACGAATTACATCAGTACCATGAACCTGTTCCAGCCAATGCGGCATGGCCGGGAGACCAGCCATCGCCACCAGCGCGTGCCGATTTGCGGTAACGCGCGTGGGCTCATCGCCCACATGATTCCCCAAATTCAACGAATCATAAGGGGCAACACTATGCCCACCGATACGCGTCGTACTACAAGATTTCACACTGCCTGGCAAAGGCCAGTCGGGGTATATCAGCATAGTCCGTCACCTCGATAAATCGGCACTTATCGTATTGAATTCATTACCAGTCGAGCTGATCTTTAAACGCTTCGGTATCGGCTTTCAGCGCATCAATCAAATTGACCATATCCTGCGGCAATTCCGCATGCCATTCCATGTGAATGCCAGTAATAGGATGATAAAAGCGTAACATGGTGGCATGTAGCGCCTGACGATCGAAACCACGCAGCGTCTCAATGAATGCTTCCGAAGCGCCTCTCGGTGGACGAGGACGACCGCCGTATAGCTGATCGCCAACCAGAGGATGATTAATGTGAGCCATATGCACACGAATCTGATGGGTACGCCCCGTTTCCAGACGCAACCGCAAACGGGTATGCGCACGGAAATGTTCCATGATGCGATAATGTGTCACAGCAGGCTTGCCCATTGGGTGCACCGCCATGTGCGTTCGCTTGCTTGCGTGGCGAGCGATAGGCTGATCGACCATGCCACCCGCGGTCATCGAACCAATCGCAACCGCCTCGTACTCACGGGTAATTTCACGCGCCTGTAGCGCCTCAACTAAGCGCGTCTGTGCTGGAACGGTTTTCGCGACGACCATGAGCCCTGTCGTATCTTTATCAAGCCGGTGCACAATCCCAGCGCGGGGCACATCGACAATCTCAGGATAGTGATGTAACAAGGCATTCAATACCGTGCCATCAGGGTTACCCGCACCGGGGTGAACCACCAGATCTCTGGGTTTGTTGATGACTAGGATGTCCTGATCTTCATACACGATATCCAGCTTGATATCCTGTGCTTCCCAGCGGGCCTCTTCCTCAATCAATGCATCAATCGCTACCGATTCGCCGCCTAGTACTTTCTCTTTTGGCTTATTGGTGACATTGCCGTTAATCTGTACCCGATTCTCAAGAATCCACTCTTTTATGCGGGATCGTGAATAATCAGGGAACAATTCGGCCAAAGCCTGATCTAAACGTTGTCCGAGTTGAGATTCGGCCACCGTTGCGGTGAGTTGTACTTGTTGTGCCATATTATGCAGCTTCTTCGTTAACGTTGGGTTTTGACGGCGACGCCGTTTAAAATAATGTACTATTGTAGCTGGTCTAAATCGGGAGCTTAACGGACAGTCTCCCGGAATAACATTCTGAGGATAATCAAAACGTCATGACGCGTATGAAATATCTGGTGGCTGCCGCCACGTTGAGCCTGGCGCTGGCTGGTTGCTCCAGCAATTCCAAAGATGCGGTTCCTGATAGTCCGCCATCTGAAATCTATGCCAATGCTCAACAAAAACTGCAAGACGGCAACTTTAAAGCAGCCATCACGCAGTTGGAAGCACTGGATAACCGGTATCCGTTTGGTCCCTACTCGCAACAAGTGCAGTTGGATTTGATCTACGCCTATTATAAATCCGCAGAGCTGCCATTGGCCCAAGCATCTATTGACCGCTTCCTGCGACTCAACCCGACCCATCCAAACGTGGATTATGTCCTGTACATGCGCGGCCTTACCGACATGGCGTTGGATGATAGCGCGTTACAAGGCTTCTTCGGCGTCGATCGTTCCGATCGCGATCCGCAGTACGCCCGCACCGCATTTCGGGATTTCAGCAAGCTCATTCAGGGATATCCGAACAGCCAATACGCCACCGACGCAAACAAGCGTTTGGTTTACCTCAAAGAGCGTCTGGCCAAGTATGAACTTTCTGTCGCGCAATACTACACGAAACGCGGCGCTTATGTGGCAGTAGTTAATCGCGTTGAGCAAATGCTGCGTGATTACCCTGATACTCAGGCAACAAAAGCTGCTCTGCCGTTGATGGAAAATGCCTATCGTGAGCTGCAACTGGCCGCACAGGCAGACAAAGTCGCAAAAGTTATTGCCGCAAACCCGGCATAAATGATAAGCCACACACAATAATGAGACGGCAACTTCGGTTGCCGTTTTTTTATGATTTTATCGGTTCGCTATACATCAATGATGCAGAAAAAACGGCTTGGAGGGAGTCAACAACAGCGCGGTAACATCAACACATCCTATCAATAATGGCACAGGCCGAATGCCCCCTCAAGCACTTCTCTCTTATTCCCCATGACGCTTCACAAATCGCGTTTTATTGACAAAAAGTGACGAAAAAAAGCGATCAATATCACGCTTTTTGTCGCGACTCACTGTATGCTGAAATCATCCAAGACGGAAATAGGCAGAGAGGTAAGTTTATATGACTATTAATATTACCAGTAAGCAAATGGATATCACCCCCGCAATTCGTCAACATGTCGAAGACCGTCTTTCTAAGCTGGATAAGTGGCAAACCCAGTTGATTAACCCGCATATTATTCTGTCAAAAGAGCCCCAGGGGTTTATGGCCGATGCCACTATCAGTACGCCAAATGGTCCGCTGGTTGCCAGCGCTAAACATGATGATATGTATGCCGCCATCAATGAGTTGATTACCAAACTCGAACGCCAGTTGGACAAGCTCCAGCATAAAGGTGAAGCCAGACGTGCGGTAGCTAGCGTTAAAGAAGTCAATCTCCAGCCGACTCAAGAAGAGTAATTCACGCTCTTTACCCCAATATAACGCGCCTGAGGGCGCGTTTCTGCATTCTACGCCCTGTAACCCACGTCCTAAAGCGCCAACGAGAAACATGGTTTAACATTGCATGTGGCGATTTTGTATTGACAGGATGAAAAGCCAACAGTTACCTTACCTGCTAAGCATCTGGATTTTTCTGACTAACCGAGCACACATGACAAATAAACTGTTTTTCTTCGTATTCTTTTTCACCTTCCCCTGATTTGGGAGGCGATTCGTCGTAAGAGCAAGAATACGAAGACGAACAAAAAAGCCTCCTGACCAGGAGGCTTTTTTTATATAAGAACATAAGGCAGGTAATAGCATCATGACAGACAACCCATTACTGGCACTGCGAGAACGCATCAGCGCATTGGATCTGCAATTAATTGAATTGTTGGCGCAAAGGCGAGAACTGGCGCTAGATGTTGCCCGCAGCAAATTACATTCGCATCGCCCCATCCGCGACAAAGAGCGTGAGCGTGATTTGCTGGACAAGCTGACCGCTGCTGGGAAAAAGCATCATCTTGATGGTCACTATATTACCCGCTTATTTCAGCTCATTATTGAAGATTCGGTACTGACGCAGCAGGCTCTCTTACAGCATCACCTCAACCAAACAACATCACACTCTGCTCGTATTGCGTTCCTCGGTCCGAAGGGGTCTTATTCTCATCTTGCCGCCCGCCAGTACGCCGCACGACACTTCGAGCAACTCATCGAATGCGGCTGCCAGAAATTTCAGGACATCTTCAATATGGTGGAAACAGGGCAAGCGGACTATGCCGTTCTGCCGATTGAAAACACCAGCTCTGGTTCGATTAACGACGTCTACGACCTGCTGCAACACACCGCTTTATCCATCGTCGGCGAATTAACCAATCCGATAAATCACTGCGTTTTAGTTGCTACCGATACGTCATTGGAACAGATCGAAACGGTTTACAGCCATCCGCAGCCGTTCCAGCAGTGCAGTCATTTCATTAATCGTTTTCCCCACTGGAAGATTGAATATTGTGAAAGCACGGCCGCGGCGATGGAAAAAGTCGCGGCCCTCAACTCACCAAAAGCAGCAGCACTCGGCAGCGAAGCCGGCGGTCAGTTGTATCAGCTACAGATGCTGGAACACGATCTGGCCAATCAGTCGCAAAACATCACTCGCTTCATTGTATTAGCACGTAAGCCGATTGACGTGACTGAACAAGTACCAGCAAAAACCACGCTAATTATGGCAACCGGCCAACAGTCCGGCGCACTGGTGGAAGCGCTATTAGTATTGCGTGATAACGGCATTGTGATGACCAAGCTGGAATCCAGACCGATCAATGGTAACCCGTGGGAAGAGATGTTCTATCTTGATGTACAGGCCAATCTGCGCAGCGATGCCATGCAGAAAGCGCTAAAAGGATTAGCTCCCATTACCCGCTCGTTAAAAGTGTTGGGCTGTTACCCCAGTGAAAACGTCGTCCCCGTCGATGTGAACGAATAGTCGATACGGACGAATCATTGAAAAAGCCATCCTGATTTTCACCGGGATGGCTTCTTAAACACAGCTAAGATAGTAAACCTGCTTATTGACGAATATCGTTTGCCTGACGCAAAAGCACTCGGCTCTCCGCTTGAAAGCGTTTGGCATAGTCACCAAACCAGTGTTCGACTTTTTTGAAGCTGTTAATAAACTCGGCTTTATCCGTCTGCTCCAGTAACGTAATCGCTTCACCAAAGCGTTTGTAGTAACGCTTAATCAACGCCAGATTATCCTCTGAAGACATAATAATGTCGGCATACAGTTGCGGATCCTGTGCAAACAAACGCCCGACCATGATCAATTCCAGACGATAGATTGGCGATGACAAGGCGAGTAGCTGCTCAATCTGCACATTCTCTTCGGCTAAATGCAGACCATAAGCAAATGTCGCAAAGTGACGCAGCGCCTGAATGAACATCATATTCTGATCGTGTTCAACCGCGCTGATGCGATGCAGACGCGCTCCCCACACCTGAATCTGTTCCAGCAACCACTGGTAAGCTTCCGGCTGCCGACCATCGCAATAGACGACAACCTGTTTGGCAAGGCTGCCGCTGTCTGGCCCGAACATGGGGTGCAGACCAAGCACCGGGCCACTATGCACCGCCAGCATCGCCTGGAGAGGGCCATTTTTTACCGATGCCAGATCAACCAAAATACAATCATCCGGCAAGGCAGGCAGGCGGGCAATAACCTGTTCAGTCACGTGAATCGGCACGCTAACAATCACCATACCCGCATCAGACAGCAGTTCATCCGCGCGCGGCCAATCACCTTGCTCAAGAATCCTTACCTGATAGCCCGACAGCGTCAGCATTTTTTCAAACAAATTGCCCATTTGACCACGACCACCAATGATGACGACCGGGCGCAACTGCGGGCACAGTGTTTTAAAGCCTTTGTCATTTTCGCTGGTATAGGATTCGCGCATGGTTCGCCGCAAGATATCTTCAATGAGATCCGGTGGAACCCCCATCGACGCCGCCTCTTCACGGCGTGAGCTGAGCATGGCCGCTTCACGATCGGGTGCATAAATAGGCAAGCCATAGCGGCTTTTCACTTCACCCACTTCCGCCACCAAACGCAACCGACGTGATAACAGCGCGACAAGCTCCTTATCCACCTCATCTATCTGATCACGTAATGCGGTCAGTTCAGCTACCATATCTTGTTACTCTCCTGAATGTTTCACACGCGCAGCACTCAGCTCTTGATGAACGGAACGCAGCAACGCTTCTGTACTTTCCCAACTGATACAGGCATCCGTGACTGATACACCGTAGCGCATATCTGAACGCGGCTGTTCTGAAGACTGGCTCCCCTCGTTAAGGTGGCTTTCCAGCATCAGTCCTATAATGGAACGATTTCCCGCCTTAATTTGTTCAATCGCAGATTCAACAACAAGTGGCTGACGGCGGTAGTCTTTATTTGAATTACCGTGACTACAATCTATCATCAGCGCGGGTCTCAGTCCCGCATCCTGCATCTGTTTTTCACATTCAGCGACATCCTGTGCACTGTAGTTTGGTTTTTTACCACCGCGCAGAATCACGTGGCCATCAATGTTTCCCTGCGTTTGTAGCAGACAAACCTGACCCGTTTGGTTGATGCCCACAAAACGATGCGGCATTGCGGCAGCTCTCATCGCATTGATCGCCGTACCCAGGCTGCCATCCGTGCCGTTTTTGAACCCAACAGGCATTGACAGGCCGGAAGCCATCTCACGGTGCGTTTGTGATTCAGTTGTACGAGCGCCAATGGCCGACCAACTGAACAAATCGCCCAGATACTGCGGGCTGTTTGGATCAAGTGCTTCGGTCGCTAGCGGCAGTCCCATATTCACCAGTTCCAGCAGCAGCTCACGCGCGATGTGCAATCCTGACTCCACATCAAATGAACCATCCATGAACGGATCGTTGATGAGCCCTTTCCAGCCCACTGTGGTACGCGGTTTTTCAAAATAAACACGCATCACAATGTAGAGGTTATCGTTTAATTCAGCGGCAAGTGACTTCAGACGGCGCGCGTATTCCAACGCGGCATCCGTGTCATGAATCGAGCAAGGCCCGCAGACGATCAGCAACCGATCATCACGACCATGAATGATATCCGCAATGGTCGCTCTCGCTTGCGCAATATCGCGCTGTTCTGCGTCGTTAAGCGGAAATTTGGCTTTTAATTCATCGGGAGTAATTAAAACCTGCTCTGCACTGATATTAATATTGTTAAGTGAATCTTTTTGCATGATCCCATTCCTGAAAAGTTCGGTATATTCGCGATCGTCTGTAAAGACTACTGTCTGTACAACCTGCCTACGCGTGATGTTTACACCATAACACGAACCGTAAAGATTTCAATCCAACCAGTGTAAATAAAAAATTACCACCCTAAATGTTGCCAGAAAAACGATATCTGTCTGCTCTATCACTTCCCGATACAACCATGCTAATCCCAGGCGTGAATAGTGATAGAATCACGCCAACAAGGGGGAAGGATGCTGAAAGCCATAATCATCGATGACGAACAGCTGGCACGTGAAGAGCTCAGCCTGCTACTGGAAAACGAGTCTGATATCACCATCATTGCACAGTGCAGCAATGCGTTGGAGGCGATACCGGCTATCCACCGGCTGCAACCCGATGTGATTTTTCTGGATATACAAATGCCAAAGGTCAGCGGATTAGAGCTGGTCGCCATGTTGGATCCAGAAAATATGCCTTATGTCGTCTTCGTGACAGCTTATGATGAGTACGCGGTGAGGGCATTTGAAGAACATGCTTTTGACTATTTACTTAAACCGCTGGATGCACAACGACTCAGTAAAACGCTAAATCGTTTGCGACGCGGCACAAGCGTAAACAAAAACGTACAGATAATTTCAGAGCCCTTACTCCGCCATATTCCCTGTAACGGACACAATCGTATTTTTTTGCTCAAGATTGAGGAAGTCGAGTATCTTTGTTCAGAACTCAGCGGCGTGCACGTCGTGGGCGTCAGCCAGTCCGGCTATACCCAACTTTCACTGAAAACACTGGAAGAGAAAACGCCCTTCGTCCGTTGCCATCGTCAATATATGGTTAATACGGAACAGCTGAAAGAAATCCAGTTAATGGAAAACGGCGCAGCAGAAGTATTGACGCATACGGGAAAACACATCCCCGTCAGTCGCCGCTATCTCAAATTACTGAAAGAAAAATTAGGCATCGCCTGATGCGGTGCTTCTTCAGGCCAATGGCCGCAACATTGAAGGTTTGATGATGAAATACAGTTATATTTTGGCTGTAATTCTTTTAATGACAGCGTGTCAAAGTAGCGTCCCTTCATTACCCGCTAAAAATGAATCAGGATTCTGGTACGAAGCGGGCTATCAGGATGCAATCTCTGGCATAGTCGTAAAGGACGACAGCACCTTACAGGAATGGTTTGGCAATCCACAGATCGACCGTGAAACCTACCTACGTGGTTATCAGGCTGGACAATCGGCTTTTTGCGGTACAGATAACATGGAAGAATGGGGAAAAGCGGGGAAAAACTTTCCCGCCAGCTGCGATGGCGTAGAGAATGCGGAAACACTGCGAACTCACTGGCAGCAAAACCTACCTTAATCACCTTCCACAGATAAGACGATGACCCATACTCATCAGAGAGTTAGCGGCTCGAAAACTATGGTTCATCGCATCTGGTAACAATTCCACTCACTTTTGTACTCGCACAGAAATACGTCAGACATACCTCCCCTCTATTATTGCTCACATCAAATAATCACATTAGGTTATTAACAACCTGATACTGATATAACGAAAATGCATATCTCACTGATAGTTAAATCTATTATTCCTAATAGCGATTGATATTGTGGAGTGCTCGTATGTCCGGTTCAAGCAAGCCTCATAACCCGTCTCTAAATAGCAGTTCAAGACTCTTATCACACGCTACCTCATCACAGAAAAGCCATGATGAACGAGTCGCTGCGATAAAGAACAAAATTATCGCGTCCGGCGACCATCTCGGCATTTCTGTAGAGGAGCAACTGGCACTTCTCGATGCTTTCTCCCATCTTGAATTAGGCCAGTTTTTACTAAAACATCACGGGTTAAATGCGTACTGGACGCATAACGTGATAGCACATCAGCCAACTCACTATGTGAACCCGCTCGAAGAAGTCATCTACACACAACTCCCCAACGTGTTAGCGACGCGCGAACGGTTCGGGATTTTCCAACGTCTGCTTCAAGAACGCTTACGGCCGAATGCCGTCATGGTATCCGTCCCCTGCGGTGTCATGGCCGACTTATTGCTGTTGGACTATACGCAGCATCGAGATGTGAAATTAATCGGGATTGATCTAGATAGACAGGCTCTGGAAGACGCTTATAAACTTGCCAGTCAGCAAGGGCTGGAAAATAGGATATCGTTGGTACCGGCCGATGCTTGGACAATAGATTTGGCAGCACAGGCAGATGTGATTACCAGCAACGGGCTCAATGTTTATGAGCAGGATGATGACAAAGTGACCGAACTTTACCGCGTGTTCTATTCTGGGCTGAAACCTGGGGGCACACTGATAACCAGCTTTATGACACCTCCCCCTACGCTGTCGCAAGATTCCCCATGGATAAATACCGATCCAAAATTGCTAGCCCTCCAATATGTCCTTTTCTCACGCATTATTGGAGCAACGTGGACGGCGTTTCGTACCCACAAACAAACGCAATCGCAGTTAGAACGAGCCGGATTTACAGATATTCAGTTCATTAACGATCATATGAATATGTACCCAACGGTGATCGCTAATAAGCCGTACTGAACAGGATAAAAACGATATCAACGCGATATTTTGATCGCCGTAACCGATCAATATTGCAAAATCGATCGGTATGAACGTTTATAAAATAACCATGCGTGATGTCATTATGGTACTGAAATTCAAAAAATAATGATGGCAACAGGGAAAGCGAAGCCCACCAAAAAGGTGGGCTTTTTACTGCTAAAGCAAACGATGTCTTAGCACCAGCCATTAAGTAACGCATATATATCCCTGAGAGATAGCACACCGCCGCTTTGCCACTATCAGACATAAAAAAGGGTTTAGCCTTTGGCTAAACCCCTTATAAATAACAACTTTCGGATGTTGCGAAAGCGCTATCTTAGTTAAGACGCTCTTTGATACGAGCAGACTTACCAGTACGCTCACGCAGGTAGTACAGTTTGGCCTTACGAACGGCACCACGACGTTTAACAGCGATGCTGTCAACTACTGGAGAGTGAGTTTGGAATACACGCTCCACGCCTTCGCCGTTAGAAATTTTGCGAACAGTGAATGCAGAATGCAGACCGCGGTTACGAATAGCGATAACCACGCCCTCGAATGCCTGCAGACGTTTTTTGCTACCTTCAACAACCCATACTTTCACTTCTACGGTATCACCCGGACGAAATGAAGGTACGTCCTGCTTCATTTGTTCGTCTTCGATTTGCTTAATAATGTTGCTCATAATATGTCTCTTACCCTAGGTAAACTGATAGTTGGGTTCGCCAGATCAAACCGACGTAACCACCTAATACTCTTGTTGCTCAGACTGATATTCACGTTGGAATTCAGCCAGCAACCTTGTTTGCTCGTCAGTCAGAGCTAGGCTTTTCAGAAGTTCAGGTCTTCTAAGCCAGGTTCGGCCCAGCGACTGCTTCAATCGCCAGCGGCGTATTTCCGCATGATTTCCAGACAGTAACACTGCCGGAACCTCCATGCCTTCCAGTATTTCAGGGCGAGTGAAATGAGGGCAGTCCAGCAATCCATCGGCAAAAGAATCTTCTTCTGCTGAAGCCTGATGCCCCAAAACGCCCGGTATAAAGCGGGCAACGGAGTCAATCAGGGTCATCGCGGGCAGTTCCCCACCGCTGAGTACGTAATCCCCTATCGACCATTCTTCATCGATTTCGGTTTTAATTACGCGCTCATCAATCCCCTCGTACCGTCCACAGACCAGAATCATCTTCTGGTTAGTAGCGAGTTGACGTACGCCTTGCTGATCTAATTTACGGCCCTGAGGTGATAAATAAATCACTCTCGCGCCTTCACCTGCCGCTGTTTTTGCTGCGTGGATCGCATCCCGTAAAGGTTGCACCATCATCAGCATTCCGGGACCACCGCCATAAGGTCGGTCATCCACGGTGCGATGCCGATCGTAAGTGAAGTCGCGAGGACTCCAATACTGTACGTTCAGCAGGCCATTTTTTACTGCCCGGCCAGTGACTCCGTAATCAGTAATTGCCCGGAACATCTCTGGAAACAGGCTAATCACCCCAATCCACATAGTCTCGTTCCGCTGGGTACTACTGGTCGATTCAGAGTTCAAAAACCAGGATCCCAATCTACTTCAATAGTTTGAGTAGACAGGTCGACGCGCTTAACAACCTGTTCAGTGAGGAACGGAACCAGCCGTTCCTTGACTCCGAAGGCATCTTTCAGGTTGGCTTTTATTACCATCACATCGTTTGAGCCGGTTTCCATCATATCGATGACTTTACCTAACTCATAACCGGTTACGGTCACGACCTGACAGCCCATAAGATCCTTCCAGTAATAATCACCTTCGTCCAGATCGGGCAGTTGTGACGAATCTACGACAATTTCGCAATTAGTCAGTAAATTAGCCGCATCACGGTCATCAGTACCTTTTACTTTAATGATCAGATCCTGATTGTGATACTTCCAGCTTTCAATCTCGACAAGCTGCCAACCGCTTTTGCTCTGGATGAACCAAGGCTGATAATCAAAAATGCTCTCGGCATCTTCGGTGGATGAAAACATTCTGAGCCAACCTCGGATGCCATACGCCGATCCAATTTTCCCCATCACAATCGGGTTAACGGGAGGCTTTGGGCTGAGTTGATTGCTCATTATCACCACCGCAACAGATTATGCTGCTTTTTTAGCGTCTTTGATCAGCGAAGATACGCGATCAGACACAGTTGCACCCAGACCAAGCCAATGCTCGATACGGTCCAGATCCAGACGCAGGGCTTCTGCTTGACCAGCTGCGATTGGGTTGAAGAAACCTACGCGCTCGATGAAACGACCATCACGCGCATTGCGGCTGTCGGTCACGACTACTTGATAGAAAGGGCGTTTTTTAGCGCCGCCACGAGCCAAACGAATTGTTACCATAACATCCTCTTTAGTGAATAAAACAACTGGGCCCCATCGAGGAACGGAGCCCAGTATGTCATATAAAAAGCCCGAAAATTTTACTCATTTTGGCGCAAAAAGCAATCTAAAGCGTGTAATCATGCCAAGAGTTTATCCGCGCCACGGAATTTCAGTGATTAACGCCCCGGAAACCCAGGAGGCATCATCCCTTTCATGCCCCGCATCATTTTCGCTAGGCCGCCATTTTTCATCTTCTTCATCATGCGTTGCATATCATCGAACTGTTTCAGAAGACGGTTTACATCTTGCACCTGCATGCCAGAGCCCATCGCGATACGGCGCTTGCGCGACCCTTTGATAATCTCAGGCTTAGCACGTTCCTGAAGCGTCATTGAATTAATGATCGCTTCCATACGTACCAGCACCTTGTCATCCATTTGCGATTTCACATTATCAGGCAGTTGGCCCATACCGGGCATTTTGCTCATCATGCTTGCCATGCCGCCCATATTGCGCATCTGCTTGAGCTGATCCAGGAAATCGGTCAAATCAAACCCATCGCCCTTCTTCAGCTTCTTCGCCAGCTTCTCTGCCTGTGTACGGTCGACCTTGCTTTCAATATCTTCAATCAGTGAAAGCACATCGCCCATGCCGAGAATGCGCGATGCCACGCGCTCAGGGTAAAACGGCTCCAGCGCTTCGGTTTTTTCACCGACGCCGAGGAATTTAATCGGTTTACCAGTAATGTGGCGGATAGATAGCGCCGCACCGCCACGAGCATCGCCATCAATTTTAGTAAGGATCACACCGGTCAGCGGCAGCGCTTCATTAAAGGCTTTCGCCGTATTCGCAGCATCCTGCCCTGTCATGGCATCAACAACAAACAGCGTCTCAACGGGCTTAATCGCCGCGTGAACTTGTTTGATTTCGTCCATCATCGCATCATCGACATGGAGACGGCCCGCGGTATCGACCAACAAGACATCGTAGAATTTCAACTTAGCGTGTTGTAACGCACGTTCTACAATCGCAAGTGGTTTTTCCTGCACGTCTGACGGGAAGAAATCGACGCCCACCTGCTGCGCCAGTGTTTCCAACTGCTTAATCGCCGCAGGGCGATAAACATCGGCAGAAACCACCAGCACTTTTTTCTTCTGCTTCTCACGCAGGAATTTACCCAGCTTGCCCACGCTGGTGGTTTTACCCGCACCTTGTAGACCCGCCATCAGAACAACCGCAGGAGGCTGCGCGGCAAGATTCAGCTCGGCGTTGATATCTCCCATGGCGCTGACGAGTTCATTTTTAACAATTTTGACGAACTCTTGGCCCGGCGTCAGACTTTTATTAACTTCATGACCTACGGCACGCTCTTTCACGCGGTTGATAAAATCACGCACCACAGGTAACGCGACGTCGGCTTCCAACAGTGCCATACGTACTTCACGCAGCGTTTCTTTTATGTTGTCTTCAGTCAACCGCCCGCGGCCGCTGATATTGCGCAATGTGCGCGAGAGTCGATCGGTTAAATTTTCAAACATATCTCATGCTCAACGTAAGACAGGCCGCCAGCGCGACACGAATGGAAGAGATTATACACAAAAGCGGGAACGATCTCAGCGATGCTGACGGAGAACTGTTGGTGCCCACGACGACTAACGCTATACTGATTCTTCATTTTACCTAGTTGATATTTAATAACCTATTTGTATGTCTGTTTTCGCTATTGTGGCGCTTGTCGCCTACACACTCAGCCTCGGACTGATTATCCCCAGTCTGCTGCGCAAGAACAGTGCATATCGTCGGCTGGCAATACTCTCGGCCAGCGCTGCGCTAATCTGCCATGCGGTGGCGCTCTATCAACGCATTTTCGATGTTCAGGTCGGCCAAAACCTTAGCCTGCTGAATATCGGTTCGCTGGTCAGTCTTATCATCTGTACGGTGATGACGATTGTCGCCTCGCGCGATCGTGGCTGGTTTATTCTTCCTATCGTCTACACTTTTGCACTGATCAATCTGGCCTTCGCCAGCTTCATGCCAAGTGAATTTATTACGCATCTGGAAGCATCTCCGGGCTTGATGATTCATATTGGCCTAGCACTTTTCTCTTATGCCACGCTGTTAATTGCTGCCCTTTATGCACTCCAGCTCGCCTGGCTTGATTATCTGCTCAAGAATAAAAAGCTGGGATTTGCCGCTGACATGCCGCCGCTAATGGGCATTGAACGTAAAATGTTTCATATTACACAAATAGGCGTCATTCTACTCACGCTAACGCTCTGTACTGGCTTGTTCTATATGGACGATCTGATCGATAACAAAGAAAACCTGCACAAAGCAGTGTTCTCCCTGTTTGCGTGGTTCATCTATATTCTGCTGCTCTGGGGACACTACCATGAAGGGTGGCGCGGTCGGCGCGTTGTCTGGTTCAGCCTTATCGGCGCCCTTATGCTGACGCTGTCCTACTTTGGCAGCCGAGTTATACAGCACTTCCTCGCAGTCTGACTGCGTTCACGAGCATAAAAAAAGAGAGCCAACATCCGGCTCTCTTTTTTATTTGGATCTATCCGACAACCTAGATATGCAGTTCAGCCAGCTTATCTTTCGGCAACGCCAGATCGTCATTTTGGTTGATACCAATATCGTGATCCACGATGTGCTGAGCGATTTCCTGCGCTTCTTTCAGCGAGTGCATCTCATAGGTGCCACACTGGAATTCGTTCAGCTCAGGAATTTTACGCTGGTCGGTCACTTTCAGAACGTCAGCCATCGCCGCTTTCCAGGAGTCAGCAACACGTTGCTCATCCGGCGTGCCAATTAGGCTCATGTAGAAACCCGTACGGCATCCCATCGGAGAAATGTCGATAATTTCCACGCCATCACCGTTTAAATGATCGCGCATAAAACCAGCAAACAGGTGCTCTAGCGTATGGATACCACGCTCTGGCATGACCTCGATGTTCGGGCGACAGAAACGCAGGTCAAATACCGTGATAGGGTCGCCATGAGGGGTTTTCATGGTTTTAGCGACCCGAACGGCGGGTGCGGCCATACGAGTATGATCAACGGTAAAACTGTCTAGTAACGGCATAATTCCACCTCCTCAAAGAAAAAAATTCATTTTTTCTCGTTTCCGAGAACTTTTCCTTTTTATGCGAGTCTGACTTACTGAAAGACGCGCATTTATTATCATCATCCCTATTAGAGATGTTTATTTGGCCACAGTTTCTGTGGCCTTTTCTTTTTAATTCGCCGCCAGATAGTCGTCAAAGCTCATCGTATCTTCAGACTCAATCTGACGTTGACGCTGCCAGGAGCGCTCGCTCGCAGCAGCCAACTGTTCTTCCGTCAACACCTGCAATGGTTCGTTGCTGAGCCTTTTGCGGTATTCTTCCGCTAAATTAAGCCCCACGCTACCATTGCCTTCTTGCTTCATCAACGTTAATAGTCGACCAGAGAACGTCGTTTCTGGATCGTCAAAGCCAGCAAGCAGCTCATCGCAAACCTGCTGATAGTGCGGTTGACCGTTTTCAGCGTCCAGCACTTCCGCAACACGACGTAAATCCGCAAACAGGGATTTCCCTACCTCGGCAATCGGCTGTTGGATGGTTTCACACCGCATACCCACCGTTTGCCCCGGTTTACGTCCTTCCAGAATCACCCGGTTCCAGTTTTTACGCGTACACAATAGCTCATCCGCGCTCATTTCCGGCGCATCTGCCAGCGCACACCAGATCAGAAATAAATCCAGGAAACGTACCTGACTTTCACTCACTCCCGTCGGAGAGAAAGGATTGATATCCAGCGAACGCACTTCAATATATTCGATTCCGCCACGCAGCAAGGCATCAGACGGCGTTTCACCCGCACGTGTTACACGCTTCGGACGAATCGGCGCATAGAGCTCATTCTCAATCTGCAAGACGTTCGTATTCAATTGTAGATAACGGCCGTCCTTCTTCATACCAACGCGAGCATATTCCTCAGACGGCGTTTTTATCGCGCGTTTTAACGCCGCGACATAGGTATCCAGATCGTTAAACGTAATTCCCAAATTGCTCTGTGATTTATTGGTATAGCCTAAGTCACTGAGCCGCAGAGAAGTGGCATAAGGCAGATACAGCATGCCTTTTTCCGTGCGCTCAAACGGCAGTGCCGTTTCCCGCCCTTTCAGGAAAGAAGAACAGATCGCCGGAGAAGCACCGAACAGGTAAGGGATCACCCAACCAAAGCGGTAATAGTTGCGAATCAGTCTGAAATATCCTGCTGAAATGGCCTTTTTGCCGTTTTCTTCATCAGCGACACCTTCTCGCGCCTGCCAGAATGACAGCGGCAGGGAGAAATTGTAATGCACGCCGGAAATGGTCTGCATCAACGCGCCATAGCGGTTTTTCAGCCCTTCACGATAAAGCGTTTTGAAGCGCCCGATATTTGATGAGCCATACTGCGCCAGCTCTATATTTTGCTCGCTGTCGATAAAGCACGGCATGCTCAATGGCCACATCCGCTCATCGCCCAGATTGCGGGAAACGTGGCGATGAATATCGCGCAGAAACGTCAACAGATGATCGACATCTTTATCAACCGGCGTAATAAACTCTAACAGCGCTTCTGCAAAGTCTGTCGTAATCCACGGGTGTGCCAACGCCGACCCCAATATCTCCGGGTGTCCTGTCGCAGCAAGATGTCCGTTTGCTGTTACGCGCAAAGTCTCGCGTTCAATTCCACGCTGAATGCCCTTCACCGCCAAGGGGTGTTTTTCCAGCCAAGAAAGTGCTTCTGAAATGTCCGGGATCAAATCGACCTCCCGCTGTTAAAATGTAATGGTTGTAAGCATAATTGAAACTCAGTAGCACTCACCAGTTCGCATTGCAATCTGGTTAAGACCACCACGCCATCCCCTGCAACGTTATACCCGTCAATATGATATACCGCAGCGCTTTTCCAATACCGATGAAAACCGCCGATTGCACCCAGGGCATGCGTAGCCAACCCGCTAACACGCACAATAAATCGCCTACTACCGGCACCCAGCTAAATAACAACGCAGCGCAGCCATAGCGCTGTAACCAGCGCATGGCCACCAAATACCCAGCTTGTTGTTTTGGCTGAGGGAGTAAGCGCCCTATAAAAATATTTGTTAACCCACCCAGCGTATTCCCTACCGTTGCCACAGCAATCAACAGGCAGGGCTTTGCGCTATCAGCAAGCAATAACGTTACCAGCAGCACTTCCGAACTGCCAGGCAGCAGTGTTGCACTGAGCAGGCTACTCCAGAAAAGAGAAAAGACGGCCCAGAACTCACTCACAATGTACGGACGTCAACCACGGCCATGTTAGCGTGTTTAGCGGCTTCAATGCCGTAGTCTGCATCTTCAAACACGATACAGTGTTCTGGTGCGACAGAAATCAATGTAGCGCAACGCAGAAAGGTATCGGGGAAAGGCTTATGCTGTGTAACATCATCAGCCCCAACGATTGCATCAAAATAATCATGCAGCCCTAAATGCGTTAGCAATCTATCCGCCATGCCATGTGTACTACCTGTGCCAACTGCCATAGGACGCCGTCCGCGATAGTGCTTAACAACATCAATCAGCGGCAGTGGTTTTACGGTATCCAGCAGCATTTCCTCAACAACAGCGGTTTTTTCCGCCGCGAGTTGGTGAGCATCAATATCAGCCTGATGGCTGTCGATAATACGCTGTGCAATACGCCAGGTGGGCGAGCCGTTCAATGCTGTCATGGCACTGGCATCATATCTCATACCATATCGGGCAAGAACCTGATCCCACGCTTTATGGTGCGTTGGTTCGGTATCAAGCAGGGTGCCATCCATATCAAAGATCAGCCCTTGATAGCGATCGTACATCATGACTCCATGATCACTGAAAAGAGAGCTTACTTTATCGTAAAGTGAAAACGTTGTCGCTTACTCAATAACCTTATAAAAAACAGGTTATTACCTCCATAGTAGTAAGGTAGCCTTCATTTACTCGTCGGCTCAATCTCAATATATAGGCAAGGGAGGGGTAAGAATTAATACACGGAAGTGATGAGAAAAATATCGCTCTGATATCAGCAGAACAGAAGGTTGTGCCGCTAGAGCGCGAAAAATAGGGTAGAGAGCGATGGGTAAAACAGAAATGCGTATCGGAGAAAATTATCTGTCTTGTTTAGTATTTTGAGTCGTTGCTAGAGCAAGGCTATTCTTATACTTATGGTTCACGCTAAGGAAAGAACTTTATTTACATCGAAATATGGTGCATCCGGGAGGATT
>NZ_JACDRR010000004.1 GCF_013449375.1 Pectobacterium sp. CFBP8739
TACTCTTCTATTCCGTTACCCCGTTTTCCTTTGGCAAATAGGTTTGTCAACGGTTGGACCCGCCAGAAATATCTGGCGGGTTTTAAGATCTAAGGGCGGTGCTTAGTTCAGCTGTGCGGCTAACAGCGGCCAGCGGGTGTCGAATTCTTGCGTTGGACGATAACGGAATTCCGAGCGAATAAAGCGAGACAGCATCCCTTCGCAAAATGCCAACAGCTGGCTAGCCAGCAGCGCTTCATCATGCTGAAAGCCTTTGCCGTCGCGCAGTTTGTGTTCACGCAATACCTGACGCAACTGCGATTCAATACGGTCAAACAACTGGTTGATGCGCCCCTGCAAGCGATCCTGTTCAAACATCAGCGCGTGGCCGGTCATAATGCGTGTCAGGCCTGGATTGCGTTCCGCAAACCCCAAAATAAGCAGCAAAATCAGACGAAGACGATTAAACGTTTCTTTTTCGTCTTGCAGAATCAGGTTAATGCGGGTGGTCAGGCTATCCTCAATAAATTCAATCAGGCTATCAAACATCCGCGTTTTACTGGGGAAATGCCGGTAGAGCGCCGCTTCGGACACGCCGACGTTCGCAGCTAATTTTGCCGTGGTGATACGTTGGCTACCGTCGCTGGATTCCAGCATCTGCGCCAGCGCCTGCAAAATTTCCTCGCGGCGATTCCTTTTCGTATTTTCTTTTTCTGCCATGTCTGAAAAGACCCTTGCTAAATATTTGACTGACAAGCACCCAGTAGCGCCACAGTCGCCATTTCTTTTTGGATAGATAGGCGCTGTGGCTTATATGAATTTTTTACACTATGGGGTGGCTGGAGCGCGTTAGCTACGGCCAGAGTGGCCGAAGCCGCCTTCTCCACGTTCGCTGCCGACGAAATCGTCGACCAGATTAAATTCGGCCTGAACGACGGGCACAAAGACCATTTGTGCGATACGCTCACCCGGCTCAACCGTAAACGTTTGTTGACTACGGTTCCAGACGGAAACCATCAGTTGCCCCTGATAGTCCGAATCAATCAGCCCAACCAGATTCCCCAGCACTACGCCGTGCTTGTGGCCTAAGCCGGAACGAGGAAGGATGACTGCCGCCAGCCCGGTATCGGCAATGTGAATCGCCAGTCCGGTTGGGATAAGCGTGGTTTCCCCTGCTTTGAGCTCAATGGCCTGATCCAGACAGGCGCGCAGATCGAGCCCGGCAGAACCTGGGGTGGCATAGGTGGGTAACGGGAATTGCTGCCCAACACGTGGGTCAACAATCTTAACGTCGATTTTTTTCATCATAACGGCTGATAATCTCGTCGATTAACTTTTGGCCAAGAAGACGTTTGTCGCACTGCGGCAACGGCATGTCTCCATCGTGCCAAAAAATGTGTAACGCATTGGTTTCACTGTTAAAACCATGCCCGGAAAGAGAGACGTTGTTCGCGCAAATCATGTCCATTTTTTTACGCGCCAGTTTTTGCCGAGCGTATTCTTCCACATTCTGGGTTTCGGCAGCAAACCCGACAACATAAGGACGATTTTTCGTCATGGCGGCGACACCGGCGATAATATCTGGATTTTTGACCAGAGTGAGAGTCATTTCATCGCCTTGCTGACTCTGTTTTTTGATCTTCTCATCGGCGATATGTTTGGCGCGATAGTCGGCAACCGCCGCGCAGCCGATTACAATGTGCTGCTGTGCCGCGTGTGCCATGACCGCGTGTTCCATCTCCAACGCGCTACCGACGTCAATACGTGTGACGCCCTGCGGTGTGGCGAGCGAAACCGGGCCACTGACCAATGTGACATTCGCGCCACGGGCTGCCGCGGCCTGCGCGATAGCAAAGCCCATTTTTCCGGAGCTATGATTGGAGATAAAGCGAACCGGATCCAGCGCTTCTCTCGTTGGCCCAGCGGTGACCAGAATGTTCAGATGTTGCAGATCGTTGATGGCAGAAAAATGATGCTGGGCTAACCCGACAATCTCCAGCGGGTCGATCATCCGGCCCGGTCCAACATCGCCACACG
The DNA here is from genome assembly GCF_013449375.1 of Pectobacterium sp. CFBP8739. Taxonomy (GTDB): domain Bacteria; phylum Pseudomonadota; class Gammaproteobacteria; order Enterobacterales; family Enterobacteriaceae; genus Pectobacterium. The sequence continues at coordinate 2,017 of NZ_JACDRR010000004.1, forward strand.
CCTGGCTACCGCTATCTGGCCCCCAGATCGGTAAACCGCGAGCGGCCAGCGTGCGCAGGTTATCTTGCGTGGGTTCCGCGCGGTACATCTGCTGATTCATCGCAGGGACAACCGCGATAGGGGCAGAGGTCGCCAGACAAATGGTGGTCAGCAGGTCATTGGCCATACCGGCTGCGACGCGGGCGATCAGATCGGCGGTGGCCGGCGCGAGAATGACTAAATCAGCCCATTTCCCCAGTTCAATATGACCCATTGAGGCTTCCGCCGCAGGGTCAAGCAGGTCATCTGAAACTGGGTAGCCGGAGACGGCTTGTAGCGTCAGCGGCGTGATGAACGCTTTAGCGGCAGAGGTCATGACAACCCGTACATCCGCTCCAGCATCGCGCAGGCGCCGCACTACTTCTGGGCACTTGTATGCGGCGATGCCGCCGCTGATACCCAGCACGATTCGTTTGCCGGCGAGTGCATTCAGGCTGGAAAATTCCGTCATCATCATGGTCCGATTTAAAGTCAGAAGAGGCGTCATTTTACCATAACCTTGCAACCAGATAGGAATCTTAAGGGGGCTGCCGTGGTTTCCCTTAGAAGATTGCGAAGCGCTTCGCAGCCTGTTAGCGCAGCTATCGTCCTGTTTTTATAGCCGTGACATGATGCCGTTGAGCGATATTGGGAGAGGACGATGGGTTGGGAAAAGGGATTGGCACCGCGTGAAAAACTGGTGCGTTTAGGGGTTGAATCGCTGACGGATGTCGAATTGCTGGCGATTTTTCTACGCACTGGGCTGCCGGGCGTACATGTGATGCAACTGGCAGAGGATTTGCTGGTGCAGTTCGGATCGTTATACCAACTGATGACGGCCGATCAGTCTGCATTTCGTACCGCCAAAGGCGTAGGAATATCGAAATATACGCAAATCAAGGCGATTGCAGAGCTGTCGCGTCGGCTATTTTTCTCTCGTCTGGCGAAAGAGGATGCGATGCTGAATCCTCAGGCAACAGGTCAATATCTGCAATTATTGCTGTCCCGACGTGAGCGTGAGGTGTTTTTAGTCCTGTTTTTGGACAATCAGCATCACGTTATTCGCCATCAGGAGATGTTTGTTGGTACGATTAACAGCGTGGAAGTACACCCGCGTGAAATTGTGCGTGAAGCGCTCAAGGCCAATGCCGCAGCGTTGATTCTGGCGCATAATCATCCGTCGGGAAAAGCAGAGCCGAGTCAGGCTGACCGTGCGATAACCGAACAGATTGTTAAAGCCTGTTTGTTAATGGAGATCCGCGTGCTCGATCATTTGGTTATTGGGCACGGCGAATACGTTTCTTTTGCCGAGCGTGGCTGGATTTAACAGATATTTCCGCGATCCAATGGGATCTTTAGCTGTTCGGGACTTGAGCACTTACGCTTCAGAGCGTATACTACGCCACCTTTGAGAATCTTGGGTGTGGCGTTAAGAGCCTATCTCAGCAGGTTTATCCTGATGACAGAGTCTTTTCAGTGAAGTTGCTGAGATGGGCTCTAAAGCCTGACGAGGCGGCCAAACCCTATACGAAGCTCGAGCTGATTTGATTTTTGGAGAATAGACATGTCCCGAGTCTGCCAAGTTACTGGCAAGCGTCCGGTGGCCGGGAACAACCGTTCCCACGCACTGAATGCGACCAAACGCCGTTTTCTGCCGAACCTGCATTCACACCGTTTCTGGGTTGAAGGCGAGAAGCGCTTTGTAACACTGCGTGTATCTGCTAAAGGTATGCGTGTTATTGATAAGAAGGGTATTGAGACGGTTCTGGCCGATCTGCGTGCCCGTGGTGAAAAGTATTAAGGAACTGAATCATGGCTAAGGGTGTTCGCGAGAAGATCAAGCTGGTTTCTTCTGCTGGTACTGGTCACTTCTATACCACTACGAAGAACAAACGTACTAAGCCGGAAAAATTGGAACTGAAGAAATTCGATCCCGTTGTCCGTCAGCACGTTGTCTACAAAGAAGCTAAAATTAAGTAATTTCTGCTTCTTGATAAAAACCCGGCCTTGGTCGGGTTTTTTTTCGCCCATATTTCAGTCTTACTTCTTGTACCCAGTCTGGCGTTATGCCAATTTCCTGTACTTCGACCTTACAACCATTCGGTACGCAGACATGGACTCGACATTGCACCAACTGTTGTTAGCAACACCACATACGCAACTCTTACTGCTCGTTGAAGCAGTTTATGGTTTAGATCCCAAAGTAGACCAGCGTATTGAAATGTTGTTACATGGCCAGAATATCGCTATGCAAGAAACCTCATTAAAACAGCGTATTGCATCCATTACTCGCGGTAAGGAATTTATTGATTATTATCAGTCTTATGGTTTTGCCATGGAACTTGAGGCACTGGTTGGTGATATCGCTTACTTGATTGACGACACGCCGAAAGTGGCATTTGCGTTGATTGATCAACTGATGTCTACACATTCCCGTGTCTATGAACGAGCGGATGATTCAAATGGCGATATTGGTGGAGCCTATGCAGCAGCACTTAGTGTGTGGATTAAGGCGGCAAGCCAGTGGCGTTCTCAAGGCGGAAAGACACGGAATTGGCCTGATGAGGTAAAGAAACGGCATGATGAGAATGATTATGCCGTGTGGGATGGTGTGATCGCACAAAGTGCAACGTTACTCACAGAGCCTGAATTACAGCAACTGGCGCAGGATTTTGAACATGAATATGCGGCAGCGCTGATCAATGCCCCTCTCGAAGAATATAACTTCCGAGCCGCACATGCCGCGATAGGGATTTCTGGTGTGGCGGAAGCGTTAAAAGACGTAGCGCTCTTTGAGCGTTCTATACTGTTGGGCTCTCCAGAACCTAATGAATTACAAAAGCTACGTATTGTAGAATTTTGTCTGTCGATCAATGAAGCGCAATCGGCACTGAAATGGCTACTGAAACCGTTCCAACATCATGCCGAAAGCCGACGTCAGGCCTTGCTGGATCAAACCTATAGGCAGCTTGGCGATCTCAATGCGCTTTTGATTTTACGGCGTGAGGCTTATCAACGTTCCCCTGATTATCATCGGTTATGCGCGTTACTGGAGGTATTACCCGACCAGCAAGAACGGGAAGCACTAGAACGTCAGGCTGTCACGAATGCGATCACGATAAGCGATATCGTCACAAGAATCGATACCTTACTCGCTCTATGTGCTTATACAGAAGCAGGAACACAAGTTATTGAGCATTTATCCTCATTGTCTGTTTTTTATGGCAGATTGATCGATTGGGCTGATAAATTCCATCGCGCTAACGCATTTCTGGCTGAAGTTGCTTGTTATCGTCTACTACTCGACGATATTTTATCTTCTGGGCGTAGTAAGGCTTATGATCATGCGGCGACGTACTATCGTAAATTGGACAAACTGGCTTCTCAGCTCACAAGCCATGCACCTTTATCGGAGTGGGGCGAGTATCAAGAGCAGCTAAAACAGCAACATGGTCGGAAATATTCATTCTGGCAGCGTTTGCAATAATTGAGATATCTTCCAGAGAGAGAATATGCCTGAATTACCTGAGGTTGAAACCAGTCGTCGGGGGATTTCACCCTATCTTGTCGATCATACCATTCTGTATGCTGAAGTTAGGAATACGCGCTTGCGCTGGCCGGTGTCGGCTGAGATCCTCTCGCTGAGCGATGAACCGGTACTCAGCGTGCGTCGGCGGGCAAAATACCTGCTGATTGAACTGACGCGCGGCTGGATTATTGTGCATCTCGGCATGTCCGGCAGCTTGCGGGTACTGCCGGAATATAGCGAGCCGGAGAAACACGATCATGTTGATTTGGTGATGGACAGCGGTAAGGTGCTGCGTTACACCGATCCTCGGCGCTTTGGTGCGTGGCTGTGGACAGATAATCCAGAAACCTGCTCGGTATTGGCGCATTTGGGGCCAGAGCCGTTAGAGGCGGAATTCTCCGCAGACTATCTCTATCAAGCCTCACGCGGTAAAAAGACGGCAATCAAACAGTGGATTATGGATAACAAAGTGGTGGTTGGCGTAGGCAACATTTACGCGAGCGAATCACTGTTTGCTGCGGGTATCCACCCTGACAGAGCCGCCGGATCGTTAAATGAAAACGATGCCGCTGTATTAGTGAACGTGATTAAACAGGTGCTACAGCTTTCGATTGAGCAAGGTGGAACGACGCTGCGTGACTTTTTGCAGTCAGACGGTAAGCCCGGTTATTTTGCGCAGGAGCTGCGAGTCTATGGCCGCAATGGTGAACCTTGCCGGACATGTGGGACACCGGTGGAGATGAAAAAACATGGGCAACGTAGCACGTTTTTCTGTCGCCGTTGTCAGAAGTAATACTATTTCTCAGTTTTTACAGCCTAAATATAAAAAATATCAGAGGGCATTATGAGTCGTGTGGATATTAGCGTCATTGTTCCTATCTATAACTGCGAAGAGTTTATCGAGCCTCTTTTTTCGTCGTTGCTTGCTCAGGATAATGTCTCTTTTGAAATTATTGCGGTCAATGATGGTTCCACGGATGACAGCCTTGTGAAATTGAATGAGATAGATAAGTCGTCTACAAATCTGATTATTATAAGTCAGGAAAATAGAGGATTATCTGAAGCGAGAAATACGGGGATTCAGCACGCTAATGGTGAATGGATCGCATTTGTTGATGGTGATGATTGGTTGGAAAAAGACACGCTATCGACATGGTTCGAAAAAGCGAAGGAACAATGTCTTGATTTATTGATAGGTAACGGTTTTAAGTTTAGCGAAAGCCCTGAACGAGAAATAAAAGAGCCTATTCAGACAAAGCAACCATGGGGTGAGGTAACCAGCGGAGACGAGTGGATCATTCGTAGTGTAAAAAATAACGAATGGTGCCACTTTGCATGGTTGCAGCTAATACGCCGCGATATTATTTTACTGAATAAGTTAAAATTTATTCCAGGTATGATGCATGAAGACATTCTATGGACGGCGAATTTAGCGTTGGCAGCCAAGCGAGTCGGTTTCTGTGAAAAAATGGGTTATGGCTATCGCGTTGGCAATACGAACTCGATCACAAAATCATCATCCATTGAGAGAATAACACGTAGAGCAAGTAGTTATATCGACATCATGCAGGGTCTGATCGCGTTCGCGGCTCAGAACAAAGATAACGTTACTTTAAATAAAGCGTTAATTCGCCATGCGAATCGAGAGAGTCGCCATTTTTTTGGTCTGTTGCGTAAAAAAATATCATCGCCTGATATCAGGAAACCATTAGCCCAAAAATCTCTTGCTGCGGGGATTGGTTGGAACTTATTTAAGGGGATGGGTTCATTGAATGATTTTTGGTATGCCGTACGTTTCAATTTTACGGTTTGCCAATATTCAAAGAAAAAATATCTCCTCTATATCGTCTTTGATAGTTTGCTTTGCAAAGCACTCACGATGGCATCGGGTAAGAAATGTGATACGTCACCGCCGTGACGAGCGACTTCTTTGACCAGAGAAGATGAAATAAACGACCACTCTTCCGATGGCATCAGGAACACGCTTTCGAGCGTCGGCATCAGGTGATGATTCATTTTTGCGAGCTGGAGTTCATATTCGAAATCGGCGACGGCTCGCAAACCGCGCACGAGAATAGTGGCGTTTTGCTGCTGTGCGAAGTGCGCCATGAGATCGCTGAAGCCAATGACATCGACATTCGTTAAATGCAGTGTCGCGCTTTTCGCCAGTGCCACGCGTTCATCCAGAGTGAAAAGCGTATGCTTGCTCGGGCTGGCGGCGATGGCCAGTACCACATGGTCGAACAGTCGTGATGCTCGCGTCAGTAGATCCAAATGACCATTGGTTAATGGATCGAACGTTCCGGGGTAAATCGCTTTGGTTGTCATCACGTCAGCCCTTCATTCACTGTTTCGGTAGTAACTTTACTGCGTCCGCTGGGGCAAATAAGGTTCCAGGAGTGTTAGCAGCATCTGTAGAGCCCCCTGATTTTGATGTAACACTTCCACGGCGTGTCGACCATAGTAGAGGCGATAGTCTTCGTCAGCGAGCAGTTTCCCGACTTCTTTGCCAAGCGAGTCTGCATCGGTCACGGTAATCAATCCGTCGGCCTGATCGAGTTTGTTACAGATATCTTTAAAATTGAACGTGTGTGGCCCCATCAAGACCGGAATAGCGTGGGCTGCGGCTTCTAGTGGATTATGGCCGCCTCGTTCAACCAAACTTCCACCGACAAACGCCAGATCGGCGATGCCGTACAACAGCATCAGCTCACCCATGGTATCCCCAATGACGACCTGCGTGTTTGCCGGAGGCTGTTCACCACTGCTGCGCAGCGTATAGGTAAATCCCAGATTCTCTGTCAGCGCCTGCGTGGTGGCGAAACGTTCCGGATGGCGGGGCACAAGAATCAGTAATAAATCAGGGTAGGTAGCAAGCAACTGTCGATGAGCGGCCAGAACGATCGCTTCCTCGCCTTCGTGTGTACTGGTAGCGATCCATACTGGTCGGCGCGGCGCCCATTGTCGGCGTAATGTCACCGCACGTGCCGCCAGTTCCGGCGTTACAGAAATATCAAATTTAAGACTGCCGGTCACTTTCAGGCTTGAGCGTTTCAGGCCAAGATCGATAAATCGATTCCCGTCTTCCTGATTCTGCGCAGCGACGAGAGTAATGCGCTGCAAGATATGGCGCGTTAGCTTGCCAATTTTTTTATAACCCGCAGCGGAGCGTTCAGACAACCGAGCATTCGCAATAACCAAAGGGATCTCGCGTTTATGCAACTCTGCAATCAGGTTTGGCCATAGCTCAGTTTCCATAATGATGACGATTTTCGGGCGAACTTGGTCAAAAAACCGTCTCAAGGAACAGGGTAAATCATAAGGCAGGTAAACGTGATAAACCGTGTCGCCAAATGCGGAACGGACGCGTTCGGAACCGGTGGGCGTCATGGTGGTCACGGTGATCGGCAGATTGGGGTAACGATGGCGCAGCGCTCTCACTAGGGGAATGGCAGCCAGCGTTTCACCCACCGACACCGAATGCAGCATGATACCGTCTGGCTTAACCTTCTCTGCACAAAAACCGTAGCGTTCACCCCAGCGCCGACGATAGGCCGGTGCTTTGCGGCCACGAAGCCACAGGCGAAGCCAAATCAACGGTTGGATGAGGTGCAGGATAATGGTGTAGAGAGTTTGTAGCATAAGGTTTACTGTTATCGGTTATCGCTGGGGTGATTTTATCGGGTTAGTGAGGATAAGGCTATGCTCATAATGCATGGAGGCATCTCAGATTCACCCGCATTGCACTACAACACATCATCGTTTGTTGCCATGTTGGCATTCGCTGCTTTAAACGAATACCAACATGGTGTTGATTGATTTGTATTGTGCTTATCTTGCAAGGGGGCTGAGAAGATAGCGGAACCACCACAGTGGTCTCCACCATTTTTTCTGCGGAGGGAGAGTTTGTGGAACGAGATTATTACGATATTTTATATCCCAGGTAAAATTGAGAAAGATACGACTGTGCCCGTACTCCGCACCGAATAAAGCACACTCTTGTTTTTTTCTCAGATCAACAGGAGTGTTCGCACTCAAATCGCGGTGTAGTGAATGGTAGCTCGCTTTACGATCTACATTTCTTTCAAAACAGCGAATGTGGCCTGGTAAATAGCGTTGTCTTGAGCCGTGATATTTATGGAATTTTACAAAACGAAAATCTTCTGCTCCATAATTTCCTGCAAACTCTTCGTCATAACCCCAAAAACGCATAAATCTGGCACGAGACATAAAAAAGGTATTGGAATGACCATGATAGCGGTCGCCGATATTGTATGTTTTTCCTCTATCAACAAAACCATTTTCACGGCATTCATGGTAGATTTTATAGAAGTTTCTACCTGGATTCTTGTGGTTTATCATGTAGCGGAATGTGTTCTCTGGAAGTTCCTGATCCAGATCGAGGACAATTATTTTGTCAGATTTTGCGTAGGTCACACCAAGATTACGTGCGCCGGCTTGATTCCAACGAATATCTTCATTAATGCGTAACCAGGTAATGTTTAACTGATATTCTCCAGTTTCATACTCGATTGGTGAGCCGTCATCAACAATAATAAATTCAACCACCTCACGAACATCCAACGGCAGTTTTTCATACTCTCTAAGCAGTGAAAATACCGACTGAGGATCATCTTGGTTACAATAAAAATGCGTAATATAGCTGAGCTTGATATGTTGTTTATCAAGAGGATGACGCTGAGTGATAGAGTAATTATTTTTCATTTTCAACTTTATTTGATTATCGGTTATTCTTAGGAGGAAATAAATTTAAAACAAGACTACTTTTTATTATTAAGAGACCATAATTCCGTATACTTGTTAAATGTATATTGAGCATTAACAAATGCGAGAAGTAATCCTTGTTTTCCATCTAAAAATCCGACCCTGACGAGCCAAGTTTTTAAGAATGAGAATATGGTATGAGTAAATATCTCAAAATAGTGGCAAGATCTCCCGCTTTCATAGCGTCCTTTTGCCCATGCAGAAGCATAGCGTAGCTGTTTTTCCTGAAATGCTGAAAAATCACGGCAGGTTAAATGTTTAAGATCTCCAGATAGGTGCTGAATAGAGGCGTCGCCACAATTCAATGATTCATGTACATTGTTATCATTGTATTTATAGTGCCTATTTGCGTAGAGGCGAATAACTTTATCAGGATACCAACCGCTATGCTTCATAAAGCGACCAAGAAAGAGATTTCTCCGAGCGCAAGAGTAAACAATTTGATCATCTAGATTGGGTTTGGATAACACGCTTTCAATTGATTGACGCAATTCAGGCGTCATTCTTTCATCGGCATCAATAAAAAAAATGTAATCACCAGTGGCATAGTTCTGTGCGCGCTGTCTTTGTTTGCCATATCCCGGCCAGTCATCATGCTGATAAATTTTTGCACCATATCGATGAGCGATCTCTACTGTAGAATCGGTGCTGCCAGAATCGACTACAATGATCTCATCAGCCCACGAGATAGATTGTAGACATTCTTCGATTAGTTCGGATTCATTTTTTGTGATTATTAGGATAGATAGATTTTTTTTCATATAAACTCGGAGTTGTTCTTGATTATTTTTTCATGATTGATATATTCTAAATATATATTTTTTATATGGTGGTGATTATGAAAGCGTTTGTTGTTAATTTAGAAAGAGATAAAATAAAAAGAAATAAAGTAGAGAGTGAATGTCGTAAAGCAGGTCTTGACTATGAAATTTTTAATGCTGTTGATGGCAGGGTACTAGGAAAGAATGAAATAGATGCAAAGGTTCATCATGTTAGTATCAAATATCTTTCTAAAGGTGAAATCGGATGTTCGCTGAGCCATCAAAAAATTTATAAAAAAATATTAGATGATAATATCGACTATGCTCTTATTCTAGAGGATGATGTTGAAATATCCAATAGTATTGGCAATTTTTTAGATCTTTTCTCAAAGTCAGATAAAAAAAACCAAGGCGATGTCTTTTTGCTTTATCCTTCTGGGGTGAAGATTATTAATAAAAAAATAAAAATATCTAAAGATTTCGTTTTCTATGAAGCATACAATTCGTCCTGTACTCATGGGTATATAATATCAAAAAAAGGTGCTAAAAAATTAGCCAATATTAACGACCCAGTCATTCTTCCAGCTGACGCGTGGTTATGGTTTTATCAAATATCACTACTCAAAGTATATTCTCTGGAATGTGATTTGGTTCACGCATATGATACTGAAAAAACTTTTTCTTCCATAGAAGCAGAACGTAACGCCTTGTCAGCTGAAAGGGATAAATATCAAATGGACGTGATAAAAAGCCAGCCTTATTATTATATAATAAAGTATTATCATAAATATATTAGAAGGATTTTTCTGAAAAAATGAAAATATAATTATTGATTTTCTATGAAAATAAAATAAAACAACTTACTCGATTGTTTATTATAAAGAATAATTTATTATTAGATGTGTGTTATGTGTTTTTTAACATGTGACACACTGTTAGGATAACTTAGTGTTATTTAACGCATTAGATGTGAAAATCAGGAGGGTTAAATTTTACCTTTCTCAGGGAACATAAATAAATACTGATCATAATTCATAGGAGAACTAATTTAATATTAGAATTATTTTATGGTTTTTTACTACCATCTATATTTTTTAGATTAAGGATTAATGTAATATCTAATTTACATTTAAAAATCACATTGATTTTTTTTGATGTTAATATTGATGTTTTAACTTGGTGATTTAATTGTTACGCATGAATACTTATCGTTGTTGGCGTTATATTTTATTTCTTATCATTTCCCCGAGTATACAATTTCTATTGATGTTTTCTTTATTAAAACCTTTTAACATTTCATTATATAAGTGTATGCATTTTGTTCTTGATGTAACAATGTCTCGGATGGAAATCCCTGGGTCAAATAATTGGCTAACACAACGATGATGAAGAGGGTAGAATATATCAATAGGTTGTATCTCGATAGAGTTATTTTCCTCTTTTATATACCAAGTGATTGCTTCTGGACCGAGTACCCCCCAAGGTAAATCAGAAACGTGCTTTGCTTTTCCGAATGATTTTTTCCAAAATAGTTTTCTTCTTAGTTTTTTTTCATACCAAGGGGGAATAAAATTCTTATCTTTAGATATATTTATTAATGAATTAAGAAGTTTACTGTTTTGTGGTAAGGAAAGAATTGCTCCATTTATTTTATTATCTTCTTCATATCCAAGTAAGTATCCACTGCTTGGTATATCAACAGGTTCTATACAATATACGTCGCAATCTACATATATACCAGGTCTTTTTTTCAGTAACTCATATCTGAAATGGTCAGAAAAAATAGCATAACTGCCTGTTTTTTTATGTCGAAATATTTTTTCTTTGGGAACTATGGTACTTGCATTCTCTATATAGACACCTAGTGGTAAATTTTCTATATGCGTATAAGCATATAGAAAAACTCTATGTCCTCTCATTACAAATGATTTAAGACAGCAATATTCTATAGGACCTAGTTTCTCACCGATCCATAGTGCAAAGATATCAGAATGATTCATGGAGTTTAACCTAAATTAATTATTGTTTAATGGTTTGTTAGGTGAAGAAGGATTTTTATTAAAAAATAAATTCATTTTTTTAATTTCTTAATTCTTTTTTGACTATATTACATAGTTCTGATATTTGTAAATCACAAGCTCTGTTGTTTGGCGCTATTATTTGCACTGCATTTCTGTAGTTTGGAGAAAAAAGATAATTTCCATTGTATTTTTTAATAAAAACCGAACTGTATATAGAAATCATTTTTTTATTTAATGCATTAGAGGCATGAACAATCGAAGTGTCTACTGATACTACTAGGTCACACAATTCTATAATAGCGAGAGCACCATAAAATGATGATAATGGATTTACAAGTACATTTTTATTGGTGCTTATTTTTTTTATTTTTTCATTTTCTCCAATAATAACGATGATAACGTCATTCATGTTGCTTATTTCAGAGAGAAAATATTCAATTTGCTTCGTGCTGAGACTACGTATGTTTGTTGAAGCAAAAGGACAAAAAACGATTATTTTTTTCTCTTTTTTTAACGTATCTATGAATTTTCTAGCTTTCTTTCTATCGAGAATTGGTATATTTATCTCATAGGAGAGATCAGGGTCTTTAATATCTATTTTTTCTAGTAAGTCTCTATATACATCAGTTTGATGTATTTTTTTTGAGCTTGGAATATAATTGTAATTGTATATATCATTATACCGCCCTTCAAACCCTATAAAATATTTATATTTTAGTTTTCTAATGACTTTTAAATAGTTATAAGTAAAATAATCTGTTGCATAGCTATACGTATCAATAAGCAAATCAAAGTGGAAATTTTTTATTTCTTTTATCCAATTATTGTCGTTAGATATCTCAATTATTTTATCTATATTTTTGTTCTCTTTAAAAATAAAACTAACACTACTGTTAGTGATGATGGTGACATTGTATCCAAATTTCTTGAGGTTTCTGAATATTCCAGTGGAGATGATTGCATCACCAATTCCAATGTTGAAAAGTAATATGCATGTTGATTTTATTTCTTTTGGAATGACTGTTTCAGTTTTCTTTTTTATTTGGCTATGATAATAAATGGTTTTTATTTTGTTTTTCAATCTTTTAATAAGCATAGTTTCACTTCTTAATATTGTAAATTTTCTTTGTAAGATACATAATGAAAAAATAAATGGCTGACGAATTTCTTCCGTTATGAAACTGATGCTTAGCACAATATCGCATATTACTCGTAGTCATGGCTTTCAATAATGGTGACTTAGCCCACGGTGATGCGCTTTTGGCATCTAGAAAATACTCCGTGCAAGCGTAATTTTCAGCCCATTTATGCCAGGGCTTTGTCGGTCCAATATAGTGGATCATAACCGTGCTGTCCGTTATAGGGTTGACGGGTTTCGGTTTATTAAGTTCATAATTAATGCTGTACTGTGTATTGTATTTTTTTTCAAGCCATATCGTTTTATCTATGAGTAAAATATTTAAAATATCTTGATCAAGATAAGATATTTTTGCCTTTATTTCCTCATTGGCAAGAAGCGACATAGCCTGTGAACTAATATCGTTTTTTTGCCATTGTGCGAGGTTGATGTACAAGAACCCGGCATTAAAATATCCGGCATTGATTCCCGGTTCATCAAGCGCCTTTGCTCGTTTTTCCCACCAAACCTTGTCTTCTTCTGCGACCACTGCCGCAATGTTGTCGTTGAATTCGATTCCTAACAGCTCGTGCAATGAGCCTTTGCAAACAATGTCAGCATCAATATAAAGAAGTGTTTCAATTTCTGGGTAAAGTAAATCAGCAATCACAAAGCGAAAATAGGTGGCGTAAGACCAGTTTTTTGTGCTAGGTAGCGATTTTAGTTCATCACAATTTACAATGTAAATATCAATATTTGTATTATATTGAGTGCTGAGGTTTTGAAACTTTTCTTCTTCATCATCACTTAATGAGTCAGTGAATATATGAAATGAAAATTTCATGTCAGGATTGTGGAGCAAGATTGATGCTGCTGAAATGGCGCAGCCAAACATAAAATTTTTATCAATGCCGTAAGCGATATTTAATATATCGGATTCTGAATTTTCCGCTAAGGGGCGAGTAAATGAAATTTTTCTTTTTATAACACCCTGCGATGAAAAATACATAGTGGACTCGGTTATGGCTCTTAAAAATAAATGGGAATTAACGCGTTATTTTGGCAGCAATATACTGCGTTAGTTTAACGATCGTTTTCTCTGATAATCAACTGCGCTGCCTTTTCTGGCAGGCTATAAATATCTTCCGTGTCGGCAAAGTGGCGGGCATTTTCTGCCCACTGTTTCAGCGTTTCTGGCTGACTAAGTGCATGTGACAACGCGTGGTTCAACGCTATCTGGTTAAAAGGTTCGGGGATGACTTGTCCAGCCTGTGAGCGCTCAATGTAAAACGCATAACCGCACGCATCGGTAACCAGTATCGGTAACCCCGCCGCAATAGCCTCAAGCAAAACGATGCCTGCGGCTTCCTGATGTGCCGGATGCAGTAACAAGTCTGCGGCTACCATGAAGTCAGGAATGTCATCTCGGCCAGAGAAAAAGTGGATCTGTTTACCAATACCGAGCTGTTCCGCTTGTTGTTGAAACGGTTTTGGATCGTCCTGACCGACCACCAGAAAGGCAACGTGTTTGCGTATTTCCTCTGGCAGGCTGGCAATCGCGCTCAGGCTGCGGCCAACACCTTTGCGTTTGAAATCGGAACCGACTTGCAACAGAACACATTGGTTTTCACCTAAATGATGTTGCTGACGAAACCGGGATCGCGTTTCTGGAGAATGTGCGCTGTATTTTCTATCCCGTGAAATCCCCGGTGGCAGCATAAAAAAGCGTTCATCCTGTGTGCCGTAATGCTTCTGAAAATGGGCAATTTGCCTCGGTGTTAGCATCAGCATACGCGTGTGGCTGTTTTTATCGAACACGTCGCGTTCAAGTGCCACATATCCTCGGCAGCGTGGTGTTAACCGATAAAAGAAGCCTTTTTCCTGCACCGCTTTTTCTGCCGTACATCCTTCCGCAGCATAATAGAAATCTAGCCCTGGCATTTTGCTAAACCCGACAACACGGTCGACAGGATGCTGTTGTAAATGGCGTTGTATCCAGTCGGAAAAACGGCGATGGCGAGTATGATTACCCAGCCCTGAGATGGGCACGAGAACGATCTCAAACCCTTCAGGTTTGTCGCCTTGCCATTCGCTAGTGTAAACACGAATATTGTGGCCTTGTTTTTGGCAAGTTTGTGCGATGCTCAGAAAATCTCGCTGTAGCCCGCCGAAAGGAAAGAATTTATAGACGCAGAATGCGATTTTCATTGGGCATCTCTTTGCGACGTGATATTCAGCATCTGTTCTGAGGCCAAAATGACATCTTCCGCAGGGATGCAGGACAAATACTTAACCGTCTGATCATAGTTATAGTGAGCTGGCATCGGTTGATATTCCCCTGCCCAAATCTGTTTATAGTGTTCGCACCACGGACGCCATACCTTGTAGTCTGTTGGGCCAAATAAGCTGACGAGTGGCGTATTTAATGCGGCAGCCATATGCATTGGGGCTGAATCTACGCCAATATATAGCACGGCATTGTCGATTAACGCCGCCAGTTCCGGAAAGCTCGTTTTGCCTGCAAATGACATCTCAGGTTTATGAATGCACTGTGAATAAATATCGCGAACGACAGATAAATCCTCTTCCGATGGACCGCACGTTAACACGACTTCCAGATTTTTTTCTTTAAGATAGTCAATCACCTGAGCGAACTTGTCGTTATCCCAAAATTTATAATATTGACGCGTTGTGGGCTGGATGACGACATAAGGCTGTGTTAACAGCGTCGGACAGTGGTTAAAAATACGTTTGGCATCGTCTTGATGATAATGCAGTGATAGTCGTGAAACGGTATTCGATGCTGGTAGCCCTAGCGGCGTAAGTAAATAGAGATTTTGTTCAACAATATGTGCGCCTATTGGCGGTACACAGTGGTCGAAAAACAAACGCCAGATTTTACCCTTCAGCTTATTACCGCGATCGAGCGCAATGCTACGTCCACCTAAGGATTTTACTAACAGCGCAATCGGCCACTGATCCGCAAGATTAACGATGAGGTCGTACTTATTTTTTTTCAGTGTTTTTCTGACATCGGTGAAATTACGGACTTTCTCGCAGAGCGTCTTCGTTTTTCTCTTCAACCCATAGAGCTGATGTATCTCCGGGTTTGCTGACAGAATCGGCATCGTATCCTGATAGAGTAATACGTCGATTTTCGCCTCAGGATAATTGGCTTTCAGTGTGCTGATGAGCGGCGTGGTCAGCAGCATATCGCCATGATATCTAAGCTTCACCACGAGAATTCGGCGATAAGAGATGATGCGTTGACTCACTCGTTTTCCTTCATGTCATCAAAAGTTATGATTTCTACAGGCACGCTACCGCCTTGGCTCAACAGCGACCAAAAGGCTGATCCTATCCATGTTGCACGGCAGCATGGATAGCCAATTTTTCCGTTATGGTACTAAAACCCAAACCCCTCTCACAGTAGTAATTAATATTATACTCGGCATCTTGCAAGCTGCGCAGAGGTTACCTTTACTCAGAGGTTTCCGACCACCGATGGTTTTGTGTTGTCATGCCCTTCCCGTTTTTCGAAAAGATGTTGAGCGCATTGAATTGACAGTCACATCAACTTAATTGTACAACTTAGTTGATATCAACCCGAAATAATGTAAAGGAACAGGCGATGTTGACGATGACTTTCTCTGATGTTCGGCAGAAATTTGCCAAAGTGCTGGATACGGCTATTACGCAGCCAGTGACGATTACTCGTCGTTCAGCGCCGGATATGGTGGTTATCACTGCGGCACAGTTTGCCGAGTTGCAGCAGGCTAAATTTGAAGCTTCTCTTGCCAAGGTAATGAGTAAGCCAAAGAATCAGGCGTTGTTTAAGGAACTTGCTGATAAATGATCTTCTTCTTAACGGTTGAGCAGGTCATCGCAATCCATGATTATCAGTTGGAAATGTATGGTGGCTTGCCTGGGTACAGGGATATCAGCGTAGTGGAAGGCATGGTTGCCCGCGTTGAGAATCTTCACACATACCAGAATGAGAATGACCTGCACATGCTTGCCGCATCGCTGTTGCTTTCGATAGCGCGCGGGCATGGCTTTAATGATGCGAATAAAAGGACTTCGGCGGCAGCGGCTATGGTATTTCTTGATATGAATGGCGCGTCAATGACTCCGTCAGAAAACTTTGCTGATTTTGTGGTAATGGCAGCGCAAGGGCTTTACGACGTGCATACCGTCGCGGAAGAACTGAAAAAACTCGTCGATTAGGATCATTGTTGCTTTAGCCATTTTCCCGTCAGCGTGGTGCCAAGACAAAACGCCATCAGCCACGCAATAAGCATATCTCGTGAATAGAGAATAACGTCGCTCAGCCCATACATCAGCAGTGCGAAAAGTAGCGCCGCAGAGAGATGGCTGCGTAGAACAAAAAATGAAAAATAAAATAGAGAGGCATAAAGCAATACTAGCAGTATCACTCCTGGTATGCCCTTCAACGAAAAAGCGTCAATCACTTCGTTATGCAGGTGAACATTCAAATACCCCAGCGCGCCGGATAATTCAGACTCTTGCTTTGCTTGTGCAATGATATGTTCTGCACGCTGTTCGGCGGATTGTCCAAACAGGGCTTCTTCTCCTGCCTCGATACCCGATTGGTACATCGCAATACGCGCCCCCACCGATGTCATGCTGTTGTCCATACTATAGCTGTGTATATCGTTGATCAGGTCATTGACGCGTTGATGAAGTGTATTCTGGAACAGGAATAAACACAGGAGAAGTGTGGCGGCTGAGCCGATGAATGCTTTAATAAGCAGTCGCTTATTATGTCTGACTTCTGACAATAAAATAGTTGCGCCGACAATCGGGTAGACGAATATCGCTGCCCGCGTCTCTGTTAGCAGAATAGCCACCATCACTAACAGAAAATGCCCCAGGTAAAGATAATACTTATAAGGCGAATCGAGTTTAAGCAGTGCTTGTGCGCTTAGGGCGCCAATGAAAGTCAGAAAATAGGCTGCGCTCGTGGCTGTGCCAAATACCAACCCAATACGATGCATTCCACTGAACCATGCCTGATAAAATGCATAGCCTAACGCTAAGACACAAATGACGAGCATATAGGCATGTAATCGTTGTGGCTGACTCTTTTGTGAGAGATGCAAGACCGTCAACAGAGTAAATGCACCCAAAATACCGGCGTGTGCGGATGCCCTGTAGGCGTTATAGACATAAGGGAAAAGGCTATCAGGTTGATAATAGTGGTGATACCAGATGAGATTGGTTAAACCGATAGCCAGCAGGATAAGTGGAATCAGTAACAATCGTTTAGCCGCTATTACGGTTCTTAGGTTTGTCGCCACATAGAAAACAGAGAGAGAACCCGTGAGATAAAACAGCCACCCAGCAATAATGCTACTAAATGGCATAATGGCTAATGTGAGTAAACAGCCGGGGAAAACGGTTTTAAGCGCGACAGTCGAGCTTATACTGGGCGTTTTGCCCAGTTCGTATCTTAATTCATTAAGCATGTATTTGTTCACTGTCGGGAGCGATGTCACTCGTCTGATGCGGATAATTCTATCAGCTTCTCTAATTTCTGATGGACGTGACTAGCAGGAATTGTCTCCATTTTCTGGCTTTCAGACATTTCCACCACCTGATTCATTCCGTAGCCGCCAATTAGCCCTGGATCGGTTGGTCCGTACAAGGTGATATTCGGACGATCCAGTGCCGCCGTCAGGTGGCTAAGCCCGGTATCGACGGAAACGACGGCTTTGGCGCCTGCTAATACCTCGGCGACCTGTTGCAGCGTGAGGCGCGATAAGACCTCAACGTGCGGGAACCCTTCCGCCAGCCGTAAGGCGCGCTGATGCTCATGTTCCGCGCCCCAAGGAAGCTTGATGCGTAAGCCGCTTGGCGCCAATAGGGCAATCAGTTCACGCCAGTGAGCTTCCGGCCAGTGTTTTTCATCACGCGTTGTGGCGTGAAGAAACACTAGATAGCAGTTGGCGTCTGCGGGTGGCTGGGAGAGGAAACGCGAGGCAATCGCATAATCGCCGCGCTCGGTGGGTTTCCGATAGTTCAGGCTGGCGGCAAACAGCTCTCGTACGCGCTCGACGGCATGCTGTTGACGGCTTATCGGGTGGCGATAGTTATAAAACCAGCTTGCCAGCGGCTCACGCGCGCTCTTGCAATCCAGTCCGTGTTTCTTTCCGTTGGCGAGCCGCGTCACCAGCAGCGCGCTTTTAATCAGCCCTTGCGCATCAATGACGGCATCATAACGGTACTGGCGTAGCTGGCGTTTAAATTCGGCACGTTCCTGACGTATCGGGGCGCTGAACCAGCTTTTGCGCCAGCGGCGTATCGCTACTGGAATCACGCGGGAAACCGCTGGGTGCCAGCTGGGAATTTGCGCGAAACCTTCTTCAACCACCCAGTCGAATTGGATCCCAGGAATCACCTGCATGGCGTCGGTCAAGGCGGGTAACGTATGCAGCACATCGCCCATTGACGATGTTTTGACGATCAACACTCTCATGCGCCAGCTCCCAGCAGCGGACTTTCTCCGGAAAAAACGCTTTTTTCCTTAACAAGATACTTATCCAGTGCGTTGAGCACGCGTTCGGGCTGAATGTCGATCAAACTCTGGTGATACCCCTGTTCGGCATCCCCTTTGCGCACTCGGTGATAGCCGGTGATCAGCCGAATCACCTCGGCCTGATGGGACAACGGCGGGGTAAAATCGGGGCTGCTCGGGCCATAAAGCGCGACAAGCGGACGATGAAGCGCTGCGGCAACGTGCATGAGCCCGGAGTCGTTGCTGACGACGGCGTGGCAGGCGGCGATCAACACCACTGCCTGTTCCAGCGAGGTTTTCCCCGCCAGACTGGCGCAATGCTGCCGTGCGTCTTCCGTTAATCCCTGAAGGATATCGTCACAGGCTGAACGGTCATTGGCGGAGCCGAACAGCGCGATCTGGTAGCCGCGCTCAATCAGGGTTTGCGCCAGCGCAGCATAGTGATAATGCGGCCACCGTTTGGCGGGGCCGAATTCGGCACCGGGGCAAAAGCCGATGATGGAGCGTGCATCGCTGAGGTCGAAGGCCTGCATCATGTCCGCCATTTCGGTCTGATTGACCTGTAACTGTGGCCACAGTAACGGCTGTGGTAAGTCTTCGGCACGACGAATACGGCGACGATCGTAGGCTAATGCGGCGTAACGCTGAACCATCAGCGGAAATGCGGCTTTATCCAGCACACGTAAGTCGTTCAGCAGCCCATAACGCATTTCGCCACGCCAGCCTGTGCGCTGCGGAATGTTGGCAAAGAACGGGACCAGCGCGGATTTAAAGGAGTTGGGCAGCACGTAAGCGCGATCGTAACCTGCATCGCGCAGCGATACGCCAAGGCGGCGACGTTCGCCCAGTGCCAGTGCGCCGTGACCGAGCGGCATGGCTAACGCCTGATTGACTTCCGGCATCCGTGCCAGCAGCGGACGGCACCAAGCCGGAGCCATCACGTCAATGACCGCTTCTGGGTGTTCAGCCTTCAGTGTGCGATAAAGGCTGTGCGACATCATCATATCGCCGACCCAGGAAGGGCCGATGACCAAAATTTTCATACCGCTTATGAATCCTTATTTGATTAAACGGTACGGTTCAGCCAGGCCATATATTCCGCCACGCCCTCGGCGACGGTTTTGAACGGCTTGTCATAACCTGCGGCACGCAAGTTGGTGAGGTCAGCCTGAGTGTAAGCCTGATAGCGGCCTTTCAGCTTCTCGGGGAACTCGATGTATTCCACGCTGCCTTTCTTGTGGAAAGCAAGCGTCGCGTCGGCAACCGCCTGGAAAGATTCGGCGCGACCGGTACCGCAGTTGAAGATACCGGAAACACCGTTTTGCCAGAACCACAGGTTGACGGCCGCGACATCGCCGACGTAGACGAAGTCACGTTTGAAGTTTTCGCTACCGGAGAACAGCTTCGGATTTTCACCCTGATTAATCTGGTTGTTCAGATGAAACGCGACGCTTGCCATGCTGCCTTTGTGGCCTTCACGCGGTCCGTAGACGTTGAAATAACGGAAGCCGCAGATCTGCGATTCCGCTTCTGGAAGAATTTCACGCACATACTGATCGAACAGGAATTTGGAGTAGCCATAGACGTTCAGCGGCTGCTCGTACTGACGTTCTTCGATGAAGTTATCGTTGCGACCGCCGTAGGTGGCGGCAGAAGAGGCATACAGGAACGGAATGTTGCGATCGAGGCAGTAGTGCAACACGTCTTTGGAGTATTGATAGTTGTTATCCATCATGTACTTGCCATCCCACTCGGTGGTGGAAGAGCAGGCACCTTCATGGAATATGGCATCAATATCGCCCAGATCGTCACCTGCAACGATGCTGGCGATGAAGTCTTCCTTATCCATGTAATCGGCGATGTCCAGATCGACCAGATTGACGAATTTGGTGCCGTCTTTCAGGTTATCGACCACCAGAATGTCCCGATAGCCGATGTCATTCAGAGATTTTACGATATTGCTGCCGATAAAACCGGCACCGCCAGTAACGATAATCATGGGCGCGACCTTTGTTAATCTTGCTGGTGGGGCACCGCGCCCCACGCTATTTATGACCGCTATAATAGCATTTCATTTTACCGCAAGCAGCCAGAGCTTAATTTATCCCATGTTGCCCTCACGTTTTTAAGATGATTCAGGCCGTGACGAAGCCAGCATTTTCAGACTGTTTACCCCGCATTTCTGCCCACATCCGCTAGCTTAAAAACCATAAAGCGATCTTTTTATGGGAGAGTCACGCTATGCCTGCCGCGTTTTATCAACAACTTACTACACAAATTATGGCAGCACGCACCGAAGGGGTGTTCAAAGAGGAGCGCATTATTACCTCTGCGCAGCAGGCTGAAATTGAGGTGATGGACAGCAACCGCCTGCTCAACTTCTGCGCCAATAATTATCTTGGTCTGGCGGACAGCCCTGAACTGATTGCCGCCGCCAAAGCCGGATTGGACAGCCACGGTTTCGGTATGGCCTCGGTGCGCTTCATCTGTGGCACGCAGGATATCCACAAGCAGCTGGAGCGTAAGCTCGCGGATTTTCTGGGAATGGATGACGCGATTCTCTATTCCTCCTGCTTCGATGCCAACGGCGGGCTGTTTGAAACGCTGATGGAAGCGGAAGATGCGATTATTTCCGATGCGCTCAATCATGCCTCAATCATCGACGGTATTCGGCTATCGAAGGCGCGACGCTACCGCTATGCCAATAACGATATGAATCAGTTGGAAGCGCAGTTGCAGCTGGCGAGAGCGGAAGGGGCAAGGCACATCATGATCGCCACTGACGGCGTGTTTTCGATGGATGGCGTGATTGCCGATTTGCAGGGGATTTGCGATCTGGCGGATCGTTATGACGCGCTCGTGATGGTGGATGATTCCCATGCGGTGGGGTTTGTGGGCGAACAAGGGCGCGGAACGCCTGAACACTGCGGTGTGATGGAGCGTGTCGACATCATTACCGGGACGCTAGGCAAGGCGCTGGGGGGCGCATCGGGGGGATATACGGCGGGCAAACGTGAGGTGATCGACTGGCTGCGCCAGCGCTCTCGACCCTATCTGTTTTCCAACTCGCTTGCGCCTGCGATTGTCACTGCATCGCTCAGCGTTCTCGATCTGCTGGAACAGAGTGGCGAACGGCGTGAGCGTCTCTGGGCAAATGCCCGTCTGTTCCGTGAAAAGATGACGGCCGCAGGGTTCACGCTAGCGGGAGCCGATCACGCCATTATTCCCGTCATGTTGGGTGAGGCGCAGCTGGCGCAGGATTTTGCGCGGGCGCTACAGCGGGAAGGCGTGTACGTCGCCGGCTTTTTCTATCCCGTTGTTCCCCTCGGTCAGTCGCGTATTCGTACCCAAATGTCGGCCGTCCATACGCCGCAGCAAATCCAATTTGCCGTCGAGGCTTTTACCCGCGTGGGTAAACGTCTGGGTGTGATCAACTGAGGAAACCGTCATGAAAGCATTGGCAAAACTGCGACCAGAAGAAGGCATCTGGATGGTGGATTCCCCCATGCCGGAGCTCGGGCATAACGACATTATGATTAAAATCCGCAAAAGCGCGATCTGCGGAACGGATGTACATATCTATAACTGGGACGAATGGTCGCAGAAGACGATTCCCGTTCCGATGGTCGTCGGGCATGAGTACGTTGGCGAAATTGTCGCTATCGGTCAGGAAGTTAACGGTTTTCATATTGGCGATCGGGTCTCTGGCGAAGGGCACATTACCTGCGGCTACTGTCGCAACTGCCGTGCCGGACGGCGTCATTTATGCCGTAATGCTATTGGCGTTGGGGTCAATCGTCCCGGTTCGTTCGCAGAATATCTGGTAATCCCTGCCTACAACGCGTTTCGCATTCCTGACAATATTTCTGATGAGCTAGCCGCCATTTTCGATCCCTTCGGCAATGCGGTGCATACCGCGCTTTCCTTTGATTTAGTGGGGGAAGATGTCTTGATCGCCGGCGCAGGGCCGATAGGTATGATGGCAGCGGCGGTATGCCGCCACGTTGGTGCAAGGAATGTCGTGATTACCGATGTGAATGCGTACCGGCTGGAGCTGGCCAGTAAAATGGGGGCCACGCGCGCCGTCAATGTGGCAGAGGAAAAGCTGGCTGACGTCATGATAGAACTGGGCATGACGGAGGGATTTGATATCGGGCTGGAGATGTCGGGTGCACCGTCAGCCTTTCGTGCCATGTTGAAAGCGATGAATCACGGTGGCCGCATCGCCATGCTGGGTATTCCGCACGAACCGATGTCGATTGACTGGGGAGAGGTGATTTTTAAGGGGCTGTTTATCAAAGGTATCTATGGACGGGAAATGTTCGAAACCTGGTACAAAATGTCGGCGCTGATTCAGTCTGGACTGGATTTGTCACCGATTATCACCCACCGCTTTCACATTGATGAATTTCAGAAAGGGTTCGATGCCATGCGCTCGGGTCAGTCGGGCAAGGTGATTCTCAATTGGGATGAGACATAACCCTGCCGCAACGAATTTGTGCGATGGCAAAAGGGAAACGTACGCCAGGTGTTACGGCTGAACGTGCGTTTCGGTGTCGGCTGGAACCACCCAGGTCTGCCAGCGGTGCTTGATAAACATCACTGGGGCGCTTTCCCGAATGCTGCTGCTCACCAGCCTGAAGAACACATCACTCTTCAGTGGTTCCGGCGGCTGTTTGACCCGACACTGCGGGATGCCGCGGAACGGATTACGCGGTTTAACCGGCTGTTGCGGCTGAGGTTCGTACTGTCGCGCCGGTTCATTCAGTAACTGGCTGGGGCGGACTAAGACAATATCGGCATCCAGCGTGGGCAGCATCTGCTGCAAAACGCGGATGGTTGAAGGATGTGGATGCCCGATAGCGATGGCGGAACCGCTGCGGCGGGCAATTTGCACCGCGCGGGTAAACTGCTTACGAATCTCGGCTTCGTTTTGCGAATCATCCAGAAAGACTTTGCGTTTGATGACGTTGACGCCCGTTCCCGCCGCAGCCTGACTGGATTGGCTGCTACCAATGGTCATGCTATCAAGGAAGTAAAGCTGATAGGCGCTTAGCGCCTGCATGACTTTTTGCATGCCGGGCAGGCTGGCGGTCATCGCGCTGCCCATATGGTTGTTCAACCCCACGGCGTAAGGCACGTTATTGACCGACTGGCGAATAATGCGCTGGATTTCATCACTGCTCATGTCCGGGCGTAACGTGTCACGCTCCAGCGGCTGCTTGCTCATCGGTGCCATTGGCAGATGGATCAAGACTTCTCGCCCTTGCTGGTGGGCTTTGGTCGCCATTTCACGGGCGTACGGCGCATTGGGCAATACCGCAACGGAAATCGCCGTTGGCATTGCCAGAATCTGGTTCTCATTGTGCGGACGATAGCCGAAATCATCGATGACGATGGACAGTTTCCCAGCCAGCGCTAAAGGAGACAACGCGAGCAGACCCAATGCCAGTAACGGTGTTTTAGTTAAATATGACAAGACTATCTTCCTAGCCAAGGTTGTGGATTGACCGCCTGACCCTGACGACGGATTTCAAAATACAGCCCAGGCTTGCTCTGCCCGCCGCTGGTGCCAACCAGCGCAATAGGTTGACCGGCTTTGACCTGAGCGCCAACGGAGACCAACGCGCTTTGGTTATAACCGTACAGGCTCATATCGCCTTTACCATGCTGAACGACAACGACCAACCCATAGCCCTGTAGCCAGTCAGCCATTAGTACGGTCCCATCGGCAATGGCTTTCACCTCTGTACCTTCCGGCGCGGCAATCACCAGCCCTTTCCAGCGTAGTTCACCCTGTAGCGGTTCGCCGAAACGATGTTCGATGCGGCCGTTGACTGGCCAGATAGCCTGACCTGAAGGTCGCCCTAAACCGCCAGTTCGCGCCATAAGTGAGCGTTCACCTTCCGTAGGTTTGTAGCTGCTGCCGCTGCGTTTGGCCTGTTCTTCCTTCGCACGAACTTTGGCGGCCTCACGCGCTTCTCGTTCGGCGCGGGCTTTCGCTTCTCGCTCGGCGCGAGCGATCTGGTCGCGCAGCCGGGTTTCATTCTGGCGCAGCTCCGTCAACTGCTGCTGATCTTTTTCCAACGAACTTTCCAGCGTCGACAGCGTTTTTTTCCGATCGGACTGCGCCTGCTCCAGCGTCTGCTGTTGCTGCTGTTGGTCACTCAGCAGCGTTTTTTGCTGCGTCTGCTTTTGTTCCAACTGACGTTTTTGGTCAGCCAGTTCCACGCGGGTTTGCTGCAATTCGTGGATGGATTTCTGGCGAGCTTCATTCAGGTAGCCGAAGTAGGCGAGGATGCGTTCGTTGCGCTGGCTTTCCTCTCCGCTCAGCATTAATTGCAGCGCGCTGTGCTGGCCTTGCCGGAAGGCGGCGTCAAGCTGACGGGAGAGCAGCGTTTGTTGCTTATCCTGCTGAGATTGCAGCTTGGCGATAGACGCGCTGAGGCTGGTTAATTCTTTATTTAGCGTGGACAGCGTATTGCGCGTTTCATGCAGTTGACGACTGGCCTGAGAGATAGACTGCTCCTGCTTTTTCAACTGTTGGACTAACGCACTGCGCTGCTTTTGTTGCTCTTGAACGCTTTTTTCTTTTGCGGCGATATCTTGTTGCAGGGTCTTGAGCTGCGCCTGATTATCTTCCGCCTGGCTGAGCGCGGGCAACAGCAAAACGCCAACGCAGAGCGCGCTGACGCAGCGGGTGAGCAGCCTTTGCAATGCGGATAAATGGCGATCGGCGCTACATGCCACTCGACTCTGTACAAATAACGCGTTTTTACTCATAGCGGTGAATTATTCCACGATGAACAGCGGCTTACCAGTGGTCTCTTGTCTGATTTCTATTTCCAGACGTGACAAGCATGGCACAAAGACGGGCATCTATGCGCATCAATAATGGATAAATGGAAAGCTCTGCGCATAAAATGAAGGAATGGCATTATTGGGTATGCCAGTTTCTGTGGCCTGCTCTCTCTGGCTGGCGTCGGTGTTGGGATGGCGTTAAATCGCTATCCTGGAAATTTTTGGGTATCGCGCCGCAGATTCGATACGCTATGTTGGCTTACTGGCTGTAATTGCCGTATCGCGCAGGTATACTCAGGAACCTTATATTTTTGTTGATTAACTGATCCGGGAGTCGTTACACCCCATGCAAGAGATTATGCCATTCATTAGCAAGAACCCTATTTTGAGCATTTCCTGGGTTGCACTGTTGGTTGCGGTTATCGTGCTTACTGTGAAGAGTAAACTGTCGAACGTAAAAGAAGTGGTTCGCGGTGAAGCGATCCGCCTGATTAATAAAGAAGATGCTGTCGTCGTCGATATCCGTAACCGTGATGACTATCGCCGTGGCCATATTGCCAGCGCATTTAACCTGTTGCCGAACGACATTAAGAACGGCAGTGTAGGTGAACTTGAAAAACATAAGTCGCAGCCGATTATCGTGGTTTGCGCCAATGGCCTCTCTTCACGTGAAGCGGCCGAAAATTTGTTCAAAGCGGGCTTTGAGCGTGTGCAGATACTGAAAGACGGCCTGGCTGGCTGGAGTGGTGAGAATCTGCCTTTAGTCCGCGGCAAGTAACACGGTTTGTGGTAAAACTATCCTCGTCGTGCCGTGTGTGATCAGTCATCGTTGTGATAAGTCATACGCAGCGAAAATGGCAACGATTTGGCAGGATAATCGACAGGCTGATTGCAGTACGATAATGACTGAACTGTGCTGACGTCCGCCTATTTATGACGACGGAAGACGTCAAAAAAATCTAACAAAAGGGTATTACTTAACATGTCTGAACAAAACAACACAGAAATGGCTTTCCAGATCCAGCGTATTTACACCAAAGATATCTCTTTTGAAGCGCCAAATGCGCCTCAGGTGTTCCAGCAGGAATGGCAGCCGGAAGTAAAACTGGATCTGGATACGGCCTCGAGCCAACTGGCTGATGACATCTATGAAGTTGTTCTGCGCGTGACTGTAACGGCTTCTCTGGGTGAAGAAACTGCGTTTCTGTGTGAAGTTCAGCAAGGCGGTATCTTTACCGTTGGCGGCATTGAAGGAACTCAACTGGCGCACTGCCTGGGCGCATACTGCCCGAACATTCTGTTCCCTTACGCGCGCGAGTGCATCACCAGCCTGGTTTCTCGCGGTACCTTCCCGCAACTGAACCTGGCACCAGTTAACTTTGATGCGCTGTTCATGAACTACCTGCAGCAGCAGACCGAAGGTGAAGGCGCTGCGCAGCATCAGGATGCTTGATGAACGCGTCTGACGCTTCCATGACCGTCATCGGTGCCGGTTCGTACGGCACCGCATTGGCCATTACGCTGGCGCGTAATGGCCATCGAGTTGTGCTGTGGGGCCACAACTCTGCACACATTCAGGCGTTAGAGGCTGCCCGCTGTAATCAGGCGTTTCTGCCGGATGTGCCTTTCCCCGATTCGCTACAGTTGGAAACCAATCTGGCGCAGGCGCTCGCTGCCAGCAGAAACGTGCTGGTTGTGGTGCCGAGCCATGTGTTTGGTGATGTTCTGCGTCAGTTGAAACCGTATTTACGAGCCGATGCACGTATCGTGTGGGCGACAAAAGGGCTGGAAGCCGAAACGGGACGTTTATTGCAGGATGTTGCCCGCGAAGCGTTGGGCGACACTATTCCGCTTGCGGTGGTCTCCGGCCCGACGTTTGCCAAAGAATTAGCGGCCGGTATGCCAACGGCGATTGCTCTGGCATCAACGGACAGTGAATTTGCCGACGACTTACAGCGGCTGCTGCACTGTGGGAAGAGCTTCCGCGTATACAGCAACCCGGATTTTATCGGCGTGCAACTGGGTGGGGCGGTGAAAAATGTCATCGCTATCGGTGCCGGGATGTCTGACGGCATTGGGTTTGGCGCGAATGCACGAACCGCATTGATCACCCGCGGGTTGGCAGAAATGACTCGGCTTGGCACGGCGCTGGGTGCCGATCCCTCGACTTTCATGGGGATGGCTGGGCTGGGCGATCTGGTGCTGACCTGTACTGATAATCAGTCCCGTAACCGGCGCTTCGGTATGATGCTCGGGCAGGGAATGGATGTACAGAGCGCGCAGGATAGTATTGGTCAGGTTGTTGAAGGGTATCGCAATACGAAAGAGGTGCTGGCGTTAGCGCAGCGCTACGGCGTTGAAATGCCGATTACCGAACAACTCTGGCAAGTTCTGTATTGCGGAAAAGACGCCCGAGAGGCGGCGCTGAGCCTACTGGGGCGCACGCGTAAAGACGAAACCGCCAGGTTATAAAACACGTCGTTCTATGCTGCACTGGGCTTCCTAATCTGGGAGGCTCATAGTATGTTCATTTTCTTGTATGCGAGCGGCGGTGCTACTAAGCCTGCCGTTTGATAACAGATATACGTTGTGGTGTGTGGTATCTCGGAGAGTAAGGTGATGTCGACAGAAGAACTGGAACTGGTCTGGACCAATATCAAAGCAGAAGCGCGCAGTCTTGCAGACTGTGAACCGATGCTGGCCAGCTTTTTTCATGCCACGTTGCTGAAGCACGAGAATCTGGGTAGCGCACTGAGCTATATGCTGGCGAACAAGCTGGCAAATGCGATCATGCCCGCCATCGCTATTCGTGAAGTGGTGGAAGAAGCCTACGACGCCGATCCACAGATGATTATTTCTGCTGCGCGTGATATTCAGGCCGTCTGCCTGCGCGACCCCGCGGTGGATAAATACTCGACGCCATTGCTCTACCTGAAAGGGTTTCATGCACTACAAGCTTACCGTATTGGCCATTGGCTGTGGTCGCAGGATCGTAGAGCGTTGGCGGTCTACTTCCAAAATCAGATCTCGGTTTCTTTCGGCGTCGATATCCACCCAGCGGCGCGAATCGGTTGCGGGATCATGCTCGATCATGCGACAGGTATTGTGATCGGCGAAACCGCGGTGGTTGAAAATGATGTCTCTATTTTGCAATCCGTGACGCTGGGCGGGACGGGTAAAACGAGCGGCGATCGTCACCCTAAAATTCGCGAAGGCGTGATGATTGGTGCGGGTGCGAAAATTCTGGGGAACATTGAAGTGGGCTGTGGCGCGAAAATTGGCGCCGGTTCTGTCGTGCTGCAATCCGTTCCTCCACACACGACGGCGGCAGGTGTCCCCGCTCGTATTGTCGGTCGACCGGAAAGCGATAAACCGGCTATGGATATGGATCAGTATTTCAACGGCATCAATCGTGGCTTCGAATATGGTGATGGTATTTAGCCTCTCAGCATCGGCGATTCACCGCTTTTGCTATCAATCTGGAACAGTTCCCCATCAGAGCATAAACCACCTATGAATAAGGTGGTTTTTTGCTATTTTTGCTAAGAAACGTCTGAAATCGGTACTGAATTCACTATCTATTTAAGCAAGGTTGCTATTTATCCCTGCATAATAGAACGGATATTTTAGTTGACCGTTTATATAGGCAGATAGCGCAAGTTGAACTATATATTTTGGTAACGACCAAGGATCACTTTGCTTGGATTGCCTTTGTTTGAATGGAATCGTGACGCTATTGCAGAGAACATGATATGTATTTGAAGCGAACTGTAATCACGCTGAGTTTGAGTACACTCTTCGTTATCCCTTCCTTGAGCTACGCAGAAGCAGATATAAATAATACGGATAGCGTGGCTAACCGTACCCTTACAGCGGTCGATTCCAATGATTTGGCATCGGATAAGCAGAGTGAAAGCTGGTGGCAGAGAAGTAAAAATAACGTGTCTGCGACCTGGAATTCGCCGCAAAGCCACGATATTTATATCCCAGCGATTACCTGGCACAACCGCTGGACGTACGATAAAGAAAAGACTGATCGATATAATGAAAGGCCGTGGGGCGCGGGCTACGGTGTTTCCCGTTTGGATAAAGACGGGGATTGGCACGGGCTTTATATTATGGCATTTAAAGATTCCTATAATAAATGGGAACCTATCGGTGGTTATGGTTATGAAAAGCGCTGGCGGCCAACCCGCGATCAGGATTTTCAACTGGGACTGGGTTTTACGGCTGGTGTAACCATGCGTGACAACTGGAACTATATTCCTATCCCTGTATTACTACCTCTGGCATCAATTAGTTATAAAAAACTCTCTTTCCAGGCGACTTACATCCCCGGTACATATAATAACGGTAATGTTTTCTTTGCCTGGCTCAGATGGCAGATTTAATTTTTCGGTTATCGAGCCTCCTTTATTTCATGAAAAGAGGCTCTAATTATTTGATAAAATATTCCGTTGGCTGAATATATTTGGTGGTGTAAATGTTACTTGGGAAATGTTTATTTAATGCCGTTTCTCTCATTGTGACATTTACTCGTCCGTTTGTTTGTTATTTGTCCTGATGTAAACCACATTGACTGAAATTCATTCAGTCATCTCCGTTACAATGGCGAGACTTTTTCCTAAGCGGATGTTGTTGTGCCATTACTTACTATTACCACTATCTTGTGGGCATTTTCATTCAGCCTGATTGGCGCATATCTGGCGGGTCAGGTTGATAGCTGGTTTTCTGCGATGTTCCGCCTGACAGCGGCGGCGGTGGTGTTTTTGCCGTTTTTACGCTTTCGAGGCTATGCGCCACGCGTCATTTTCTTGTATCTGTTAGTGGGTGCTTGCCAACTCGGTATCATGTACCTGTTCGTTTTCCAGGCTTACTTGTACCTGACCGTACCTGAGTTTTTACTCTTTACGGTGATGACGCCGCTGTACGTTACGCTGATTTATGATTTGCTTGCTCGGCAGCGTCTGCGCTGGGGCTATGTCATGAGTGCTCTGCTGGCGGTATTCGGCGCAGCCGTGATCCACTATCACGGTGTAAGTGAGCATTTTTGGTGGGGATTCCTGCTGGTGCAAGCGGCTAACGTGTGTTTTGCCGCAGGTCAGGTTGGCTACAAGCGCCTGATGGAGCTCCATCCGGTGCCGCAGCACTGTGCATTTTCCTGGTTTTACCTGGGGGCGGCGATCGTGACGATAACCGCGTGGCTGCTCTTCGGCAATCTGGACAAATTACCCACCACAACCTTGCAGTGGGGCGTACTGCTCTGGTTGGGGATTGGTGCTTCTGGCCTGGGTTATTTTATGTGGAACTACGGCGCAACCCAGGTGGATGCCGGAACGCTCAGCATAATGAATAACTTCCATGTGCCGGCTGGGCTCTTGGTTAACTTCGCTATCTGGCATAAAACGCCAGACTGGCTGAGCTTTATCGTGGGGACGATAATTATCACGTCCTCGCTGTGGGTACACCAGCGTTGGGTCGTGAAGCGTCCTTTACAAACGGTAAGTGCTCACAAGCGTGCTGACGCGCCGAACGAATAAACGCATCAATCACCGGTTGGCGCTGCTCTCCGTCACGGACGGCGGCGTACAACCGGCTCCAAAGCCCATCACCCAGCGATTTGGTGACAATCAGTCCCTGACGCTCGAAGCTTTCCACTACCCAGTGCGGTAGCGCGGCGATGCCCATACGAGCGGCGACCATCTGAATCAACAGCAGCGTATTATCCACGCTTTTCAGCGTAGGGCTGACGCCTGCCGGCTGCAAAAAGTGACGCCAGACATCCAGCCGCTGCCGCTGTACCGGGTAGATCATCAGGGTCTCGGCGGTGAAATCCTCCGGTTCGATTTTTTCCTTTTTGGCCAGCGGATGATCGGGAGCCAGCACCAACCTGACTTCAAAATCAAACAGAGGCGAATAGTGCAGGCCACTGCGCGGCATGATGTCGGACGTCATGACCAGATCAAGTTCGCCTTGCTGGAGCGCTGGCTGAGGATCGAACGTCACGCCCGATTTAAAGTCCATCACTACCTGCGGCCAGTGCTGATGGAACTCGTCTAGTGCAGGCGTCAGCCACTGAATACAGCTATGGCACTCGATGGCCAGACGCAGCATGGTCTGGTGCGGCTCATGGCAGGCCTGCAACGCCTGCTGGATTTGCGGTAACACCTGCTCTGCCAACTGCAACAGAATTTCTCCCTGAGGCGTAAAGCGCAGCGGCTGGCTTTTACGCACGAATAGCCTGAACCCAAGGCGCTGTTCCAGATCGCTGAATTGGTGGGATAACGCCGATTGAGTTTGATGAAGTGCAGCGGCAGCGGCGGCTAACGATCCGGTATTGCGCAGTGCTTGCAGCGTTCGCAGGTGTTTGAATTCGATCATGAGAGTCCTTCACAGTGACAGTGAATAAATTGCGCTTGTAGTTACTACACTACCTGCGGATTATGGATGTGTAAACATCTGGACGGCTAAATGAGGAATTAACGATGGCGATTGTGAATCACACACTGGGTTTTCCGCGCGTTGGATTACGCCGTGAACTGAAAAAAGCGCAGGAAAGCTACTGGGCGGGTAACGCGACACAGGAAGCGCTGCTGACCGTTGGACGTGAGCTGCGTGCGCGTCATTGGCAGCAACAGAAGGATGCTGGCGTTGATCTGCTGCCAGTGGGTGATTTCGCCTGGTACGACCATGTACTGACCACCAGTCTGCTGCTGGGTAACGTACCCGCACGTCATCAGAATGAAGACGGCTCGGTCGATTTGGATACACTGTTCCGTATTGGCCGTGGACGTGCGCCAACCGGCCAGCCTGCCGCTGCCGCTGAAATGACCAAGTGGTTTAACACTAACTATCACTACATGGTGCCAGAGTTCACCAAAGGGCAGCAGTTCAAGTTGACCTGGACACAACTGCTGGATGAAGTGGATGAAGCACTGGCGCTGGGCCATAACGTGAAGCCTGTTTTGTTAGGCCCAGTTACCTATCTGTGGCTGGGTAAAGTGAAAGGTGAGCAGTTTGATCGTCTGTCGCTGCTACAGGATATTCTGCCTGTTTATCAGCAGGTGCTGGCTGAACTGGCGAAACGCGGGATTGAGTGGGTGCAGATTGATGAACCTGCGCTGGCGCTGGAACTGCCGCAAGCGTGGCTGGCCGCGTTTAAACCGGCTTACGATGCGTTGCAGGGTTCGGTGAAGCTGCTGCTGACGACCTATTTTGATAGCGTGAGCCAGAATCTGGAAACGATTAAAGCGCTGCCGGTTCAGGGGCTGCATATTGATCTGGTGCACGGTAAGGATGATGCCGCGACGCTGAGCGCCCAACTGCCTGCTCATTGGGTACTGTCTCTGGGGGTGATTAACGGCCGTAACGTATGGCGCGCCGATCTGAGCAATTGGTTCGAGCGTCTGCAACCGTTGGTGGGAACGCGCGATCTGTGGCTGGGTAGCTCATGCTCACTGCTGCATAGCCCTATCGATCTGAGTGTAGAAGTGCGTCTGGATGATGAAGTGAAGAGCTGGTTTGCCTTTGCGATTCAGAAATGTGCGGAGCTGTCACTGTTGTCTCAGGCATTGAATAGCGGCAACGGTCAGGCACTGGAAGCCTACAGCGCGCCGATTCGCGCCCGTCGTACCTCAACGCGTGTGAATAACGCCGCCGTTGCGCAGCGTCTGGCAGCGATTACCGCACAGGACAGCCAGCGTCAGAACGTGTATTCGGTGCGTGCGGATGCTCAGCGTGAGCGCTTTAATCTGCCAGCATGGCCGACGACCACGATTGGTTCTTTCCCGCAGACCACGGAAATTCGCGGCTTGCGTCTGGATTTCAAACAGGGGCGCCTGGATGGCAATAACTATCGCACCGGCATTGCCGAGCACATCAAGCAGGCTGTCGCTGAGCAAGAGCGTCTGGGGCTGGATGTGCTGGTGCACGGTGAAGCCGAGCGTAACGACATGGTGGAGTATTTCGGTGAGCATCTGGATGGGTTTATTTTTACCCAGAATGGCTGGGTACAGAGCTACGGTTCTCGCTGTGTGAAACCGCCTGTCATCATTGGTGATGTGAGCCGTCCAGAAGCGATCACCGTTGAATGGGCGAAATACGCACAGTCTCTGACCGACAAGCCGATGAAAGGCATGCTGACCGGTCCGGTGACCATCCTGTGCTGGTCGTTCCCGCGTGAAGACGTCACGCGTGAAACTATCGCTAAACAGATTGCACTGGCGCTGCGTGATGAAGTGGCAGATTTGGAAGCCGCAGGTATTGGCATCATCCAGATTGACGAACCGGCGCTGCGTGAAGGTCTGCCGCTGCACCGCTCGGACTGGGACGCGTATCTGACCTGGGCAGTGGACGCTTTCCGCCTGAATGCCGCCGTGGCGAAAGATGATACGCAGATCCATACCCACATGTGTTATTGCGAGTTCAACGACATCATGGATTCTATCGCCGCACTGGACGCCGACGTGATTACGATTGAAACCTCTCGTTCCGATATGGAACTGCTTGAGTCGTTTGAAGAGTTCGAGTACCCGAATGAAATTGGCCCCGGTGTTTATGATATCCACTCCCCGAACGTACCGAGCGTGGAGTGGATGGAAGATCTGCTGAAGAAAGCGGCACAGCGTATTCCCGCTGAACGCCTGTGGGTGAACCCGGATTGCGGTTTGAAAACCCGCGGCTGGCCGGAAACGCGTCAGGCTCTGGCGAATATGGTTCAGGCAGCACAGCGTCTGCGTGAAACTCAGTAATAGTTAATGGCTAATGCTATCAGGGAGGCGATGGCCTCCCTGATTTTTTTACAGCTAACGAGTAGATAAAAATACGCACTATTTTTCGTCGTATCTCGATTGTTTATTATTTCTCCCCTGCAAATTTTCTTCCTTCCCGAAAATTAACTATATTGTCTTTCCTTTAATAAAATCGCCGCGCTATCCCCCTTGTTTTTCTGCATTGACTGGTAGGTTATTTGTCGAAAAGGATTATTTATCCGCTATCAATATATTTATTCCTCGTCGGAGTTAATCGACGCCGTCATAAAGCTAGGGAAGATTGTGCCGATAAGGTAGACGGCATGGAGGCGGCTCTGGGTTTACCAATAGAGCGAGGTTGTTTGTATTTTTTAACGTTTTATTTATGTTGAAAGTGCACCTGCAATTACTCATTTATGGGTATTTATATACACCCGTAAAGCCTATTTATTTTCCCGAAAAACGATAATTCCCCACTCTGCGGCGTTATTAGACGAGCAGCAGTCATTATTATGTATTACCTAAAAGGAGTGAGACATGAGTTTAGCAAATTGGCGAATTGGCTATCGATTAGGAGGCGGATTTGCCATCTTGATTCTGATGTTATTTACCGTGAGTATTTTTTCTTTGTCTAAACTGTCCTCTTTTCAGGATGGTGCCAGAGATATCGTCAAAGAGGTTTATCCGCAAACGGTAGATGCTACTGACCTCATCGATAACGTGAATGGGCATTTTGTCGCTTATTTGCAGATGATGCTGGTATCCGGTCAGGATCAGCGTCAGGAGTATGTCGATCGGATTATGGCGTACCGCAAGGAAATTAGCCGCCTACTCGACAATCTGGAAAGCAATGTCTCAGGCGAGCATGCCCGTAAACAGGTAGGTGTTATCCGCGGGCTTCGTGCCGAGTTCATCAAGTCTGGCGATAAAATTATTAGTGATGCGCTGGCGGGTAATAACGACGTTGCTGTGAAGGAATTCAATAGCAACCTGAACGTCATTCAGCGCAATTACCGTGACTCGGTGAAGCAGTTGGTGAATTACCAAAATGATGCGATGGATAACTCTGTCGAGACCATGGCTGAGGTATACAGCAACACCCGCATGATTTTGCTGCTTATTTTGGCGCTGGGTGCCGTATTTGGGGCGCTGATTGCCTGGGCGATCACGCGCAGTGTAACCCGTCCAATAGAGCAGGCTTTGCAAGTGGCAGACAGAGTGGCACAGGGCGATCTGACTTCACGCATCACGGTGACCAGCAAGGATGAAACCGGCTTGCTGTTGCAAGCGTTGGATCGCATGAACACCAGCCTGAGCACGATTGTCGGCCAGGTGCGTGATGGGGCGGAAACGATCTCGACAGCGGCGTCACAAATCACGGCCGGTAATCAGGATCTGTCATCGCGTACTGAAGAGCAGGCCAGCTCGCTGGAAGAAACCGCTGCCTCAATGGAGCAACTGGCATCCACCATTAAAAACACGGCAGAAAATACCCATCAGGCGACGGAGATTGCCAATAAGGCGACCGGTGCGGCGAAACAAAGCGGTGATGTCATGCTTTCCGTGACGCAAAAAATGCGCGGCATTCGTGATTCATCCCAGCGTATGGCGGAAATCATCGGCGTGATTGATGGCATCGCTTTCCAGACCAACATTCTGGCGCTGAATGCCGCCGTTGAAGCCGCGCGTGCGGGTGAGCAAGGGCGTGGTTTTGCGGTGGTGGCGGGGGAAGTCCGTTCTCTGGCACAGCGTAGTGCGACCGCCGCGCGGGAGATTAAGGATTTGATCGACGATTCCGTAAGCAAAATTCGTGAAGGCATGGAACTGGTTGATACCGCTGAAGAAATGATGGGTGGATTAACGGCCCACGTGAAGGACGTACACGACATTATCAGCGAGATTTCGCAGGCCAGTCGTGAACAGAGCGATGGGATTAACCAGATGAATCTGGCGATTGGACAGATTGATACCACGACCCAGCAGAATGCGGCTCTGGTTGAAGAGTCTGCCTCTGCGGCGCTGTCTCTGCAAGGCCAAGCCTCCGTTCTGGCGGAATCCGTGAGTGCGTTTAAGCTGCTGTCTTATGGCAGTGGCAAAACCGCTGCGTACGCCTCAGCGCCCGTGCGTACCCCAACGCTGTCTTTAGCACCTGCTACGGTGAAAGGTCAGGGCAATAACGGCGATTGGACGTCGTTCTAACGCTGTTTGTCTTTGTCACGCGGTAAAACACAAACGCCCCCGGTGACCGGTGGCGTTTTAGCGAATAGCTAAGTATGAAAACGGTGTGGTGACGTTACGCCACGCCGTTTTTCTGGAACCACGCCAGCATACGCTGCCAGCCGTCTTGTGCCGATTCTTCATGGTAGCTGGGGCGGTAATCGGCATGGAAAGCATGACCAGCCTCGGGGTAGACGATGATATCTGCCGCTGCATTGGCTGCGCGTAGCGCTTGCCGCATCGTATCAACCTGTGTCAACGGAATCCCTTCGTCCTTCGCGCCATATAACCCCAGCACAGGTGCTTCCAATTCCGTGGCAATATCGACCGGATGTTTGGGGCTATTCAGCGTTTTCTCCCCCGTAAACTTACCGTACCAGGCAACGCCTGCCTTGAGCTGCGGGTTGTGTGCGGCGTAGAGCCAGGTGATGCGCCCACCCCAACAGAAACCGGTGATCGCCAGCTTACTGGCATCGCCGCCCTGTTTAATCGCCCAGTTGGCGGTGCGATCAAGATCGGACAGCACCTGCGTATCCGGCACCTTATACACCAGTTCGGTCAGGAGCCGCTGAATGTCGTTATAGTGGCTGGGGTTACCCTGACGGAAATACAGCTCTGGCGCAATCGCCATATAGCCCTGTTTGGCCAGCCTGCGGCAAACGTCTTGAATGTGTTGATGAACGCCGAAAATCTCCTGCACCACCAGAACGATAGGGAGCGGCTTGTCATGCTTCGCCGGTCTGGCGATATACGCAGGTAGTTGCTCACCCTGAGAAGAAATAGTGGTTTCACTGGCAATAATACCGACGGAATCCGTGGTAATGATGGAGGCGGTCTGCGGTTCCACCGCCGGGGACAGCCCCTGAGGAAGATGTTTGAAGGTCGTCTGTTCATCAGTCTTCATTACGCGCTCTCCTGTCATCGATGAAGCGTTGCTAGTGGGATTGTGCCTACAGTGTGTTGAGATGTACTTACAGCGTGCTGAGATAGTCTTCGAAGCGTTTTCCTTTCTCTGGCCTGAAGTATAGGCCGGTCTCCGCCACTGACGTGAGGTTATCTACCCGTAGATTACGAAAGTCTGAACGAGTTTCACACCATATCGTGAGTAACCATACGGTATCAAACAGGGTTAAACCAAGGGGACGGGCGACTCGATCACTCTCTCTTCCTTGCAGATCAACATAGGTAATACGCAATTTGAGCCTGTTACGAATGGCCAGACGAAGAAAAGCCAGATGATTTATGGCCCTCTCATTTTCCTCGGTATGTCGAGAAACCGCTCTGAGAGGAAGCAACTTATAGGTCTCTGCTTTTTTGGCGCCAATCACCGCGCTGATTTTTGCTGAAACTCGGCTGGCCGCTGCGGAAAGCATGTCATCGCCTCGGACACCTATCAGCCGCATTCCCAGCATAATGGCGTCCAGTTCATCTGGGTCAAAGTTAAGCGGGGGAAGGAAGTAGTCTTTTTCAAGTAGGTAACCGAGTCCCGATTCACCGCGAATAGGGGCACCGATGGTTTGTAGTGCCGCCATGTCCCTGTAGATCGTTCTGACCGATACATTCAACGCTTGAGCTAATATTTCCGCTGATACTGGGTGTACGCGGCCGCGAAGATGGTCA
This sequence comes from Pectobacterium sp. CFBP8739, assembly GCF_013449375.1. Lineage (GTDB taxonomy): Bacteria > Pseudomonadota > Gammaproteobacteria > Enterobacterales > Enterobacteriaceae > Pectobacterium. The sequence goes on from NZ_JACDRR010000004.1 coordinate 40,174, forward strand.
AGTAAAGAGAGTAGCCGAATTGTTTTCATGAGAAGAGATTACACCACCCTGACAAGTTCTGTCAGGGTGGTGTAATACGATTCAGACTTCATATCATCCTGATAACGGAGTTCATCATGACTACCCCATGTTACGAAATCGTCACTTACACGGTAAAAAACCAGCAAGAGGCCGATTCAGCGCGCGCATCGGCACAACGTCTTTTAAAGCATTTCCCTGGGTTTATCGACTGGATCGCATTTTCAGGTATCGATAGCTCTGCCGAGCGTGTCGATCTTGTGGTGTGGAATAGTCTTGAAGCAGCACAAGCTGCGGCAAAAGCGGTTGAAAGCCAACCGGAATTTTCCTGTTTCAGATCTTCTGTCAGTACGTTGCACAGCATGGGGCACTACACCGTTCACAGGGAGCACGCACCGCCGGTAGCAAGCAGAGGCGGTATCGAAATAGGGCGATTTCGTCTCAAGCAGGGGATTCAGGAGAGTGACATGCGCCAAGCGTATCATCAGATGGTAGAACGTCACCTTTCACTTCAGCCGGGCTGGAAAAGCCAGCATTTAGTCAGTCTGGATAATGGCGTTTTTATCGATCTCGCCTTTGCCGACAGTCAACCGTATGCAGAAGCGATTTGTGCATCATGGCAGGGACAAGCGGTATGTCATGCCTTCTTGGAAATGATTGAACCGGAAAGTATCGAGTTTGGTTCGTTGTGGTAATCGATAAGGCTAAAGAATCTACACTAAAAGACAATTAATCAGCAAAAGCGGATTTCTTATCCGGTTAATTGTGATTCAGATCGCATATTTTATGTATGTTGATGTTTGTTTCTTTTTCATCGGTGATTCTTGTCACTTAAAAAAATGTAGTGATGCGCTAGAGTCTTTTTATTGAACGGACGCCTACAGGCTGCGTTTATGGGGCGTCCAGCGCGATTTCTCTGAATACCCAATTGATTGCCCGGGAGGCAGTTATGTCTACATCTGATGTGTTCCATCTTGGTCTGGTCAAGAACGATTTACAGGGCGCGACGCTGGCGATCGTGCCCGGCGATCCTGAGCGTGTCGAAAAAATTGCTCGCTTGATGGATAACCCGGTACATCTGGCATCACACCGTGAATTTACGTCCTGGCGTGCGGAACTGGACGGCAAGGCGGTTATTGTTTGCTCGACCGGTATTGGTGGCCCATCAACGTCCATCGCGGTAGAAGAGTTGGCACAGCTCGGCATTCGTACTTTCCTGCGCGTTGGTACGACGGGGGCGATTCAGTCTGGTATCAATGTGGGTGATGTGTTGGTGACCACCGCTGCTGTCCGTCTTGACGGTGCAAGCCTGCACTTCGCGCCGATGGAATTCCCTGCTGTGGCTGATTTCGGCTGTACCACTGCGCTGGTGGACGCGGCGAAGGCGTCGGGGGCGGCGTTGCACGTCGGCATCACGGCGTCTTCCGATACGTTCTACCCAGGTCAGGAACGTTATGACACTTTCTCTGGCCGCGTTGTACGTCGTTTCCGCGGTTCGATGGAAGAGTGGCAGAGCATGGGCGTGCTGAACTACGAAATGGAATCCGCCACGCTGCTGACCATGTGCGCCAGCCAGGGGTTAAAAGCGGGCATGATCGCGGGCGTGATCGTGAACCGTACCCAGCAGGAAATCCCAGATGCGGCGACCATGAAGCTGGCTGAAACCACCGTGATTAAGGTGCTGCTGGACGCCACTCGCCGCTTGTTAGCGGCTGAATAAGCACAAAATTGATGGTATTTTGGGCTGGTCATCGCAGAGGCTAGCCCTTATTCTGATAACTTGTTCTGGTTTATTGGGTTAACCTGCGACATGCTCTGCGTGTGTAATACGGTTACCTTGCTCGCCTTTCAACCTCGCAAGGAGATGTATGACCGAACCAACGTTGCTTCATCCCTCTTTATTACCGCTGGACGGCGGAATCAACTTCCGCGATTTAGGCGGTAACCGCGCTGCTGATGGGCGGCTTATCCGACACGGCAAACTTTTTCGCTCTGGCTCGCTGGATCTGCTCAGTCAGGCTGACTGCGAACACCTTGCTGGCGTGCCGATTTCTCATGTGGTGGACTATCGGGATGCCGATGAAATTGCGCAGAAGCCCGACGTATTGTGGACGGGGGCTAATTATCACGCTTACCCCGCCAACCCATTGCGCCATGAAGTGACGGCTAATCTGGATTCATTGGGATCCGATGTGCTGGCGGCGTTTGATTCTCGGGCGTTTATGTTGGAACTTTATCGCCGTTTACCTTTCAATAACTCGGCCTATAAACAGCTGGTATCGCTGCTATTACGGCCAGATGACGGCGGGCTGGTACAGCACTGCGCTGTGGGTAAAGATCGCACGGGTATCGGCTCAGCGCTGGTGATGTTTGCGCTGGGTGCGGATGAACAGACGGTGATGGAAGATTACCTACTGACGGAAACGACGCTGACGCCATTTCGCCAGCAACTGCTAACGCATTTGTCGGCAACGCTGAATGAGAAAGCGCTGGGACAGTTCTCTTATGTGCTGTCAGTGCAGGAAGAGTTTATCGTGACGGCGCTACAGGCCATCTACGAACGACACGGTTCGATCGATAGCTGGCTTGAGGTGGAATACGGTCTGGATAATCGTGCGCGGAACTATTTGCAGGATAAATATCTGGCGTGAGATTTTCTTCATATTATTGGCGAATCGACTCCATCATCACCGCTGACTGATTTTTTCAGCAACAAAGGCCGGTCAACTGACCGGCCTTTGTTTTGTCGTGTAGTTTTTTGCTGGATGCGCAATTAACCCGTATTACGCATACCTGCCGCGACACCAGCGATGGTGACCATCAGCGCCAGCTCCAGATCGGCATCCGGTTTTTCCTGCTGACGCGAACGATGCAGCAACTCGGCCTGCAACACGTTCAGGGGGTCGGTATAGACGTTACGCAGGGCGATCGACTCGGCGATCCATGGCAGATCCGCCATCAGGTGATCGTCGTTAGAGATCGCCAGGACGATGTTGATATCGGCGGCCAACTGATCGCGCAGCTGTTTCCCTAACGGCCACAGCTTCTCTTCGACCAGACGCTGATCGTAATATTCCGCCAGCCACAGGTCGGCTTTGGCGAACACCATCTCCAGCATACCGATGCGCGTTGAGAAGAACGGCCAGTTGCGGCACATTTCTTCCAGCTGTTCCTGTTTACCGTCATCCACCACTTTCTGCAACGCGGCACCTGCACCCAGCCACGCTGGCAGCATCAGACGGTTCTGCGTCCAGGCGAAAATCCACGGGATAGCGCGCAGGCTTTCTACACCGCCGTTCGGACGACGCTTGGCCGGACGTGAACCCAGCGGCAGTTTGCCCAACTCCAGCTCCGGTGTCGCAGCGCGGAAATACGGGACGAAATCCGGATTCTCACGCACGTATCCACGGTACATATCACAGGACACGCGAGACAGCTCATCCATCACCTCGTGCCATTCCTGTTTTGGTTCCGGCGGCGGCAGCAGGTTTGCTTCCAGAATCGCGCCGGTATACAACGCGAGGCTGCTGATGGTGACTTCCGGCAGGCCGTATTTAAAGCGGATCATCTCGCCTTGTTCCGTCACCCGCAGGCCGCCTTTCAGGCTGCCTGGCGGTTGTGACAGCAGCGCGGCATGAGCCGGGGCGCCACCGCGACCGATGGAACCGCCGCGTCCGTGGAACAGCGTCAGTGCGATACCGGCTTTCTCACAGGTTTTGATCAGCGCGTCCTGTGCACGGTACTGCGCCCAAGAAGCGGCCATTACGCCCGCGTCTTTCGCGGAGTCGGAATAGCCGATCATGACCATCTGCTTGCCCTGAATAAAGCCGCGATACCAGTCGATGCTCAGCAACTGCTTCATGACATCATCAGCGTTGTTCAGGTCGTCCAGCGTTTCAAACAGCGGCGCGACCGGCAGGGCGAACGGACAGCCTGCCTCTTTGAGCAGCAGATGAACGGCCAGCACGTCGGAAGGCGTGCGCGCCATTGAAATAACGTAAGCGGCGATGGAACCCTGCGGCGCTTTGGCGATGACCCGACAGGTATCCAGCACTTCTTTGGTATCCGCACTCGGTTCCCAGTAGCGTGGCAGGAGCGGGCGCTTGGAACTCAGTTCACGAATCAGGAAGGCTTGCTTGTCGGACTCTGACCAGCTTTCGTAGTCACCCAGACCCAGATAACGGGTAATCTCAGCCAACGCTTCGGTGTGGCGGGTGCTTTCCTGACGGACATCGATGCGGACCAAAGGCACGCCGAAGCAGCGCACACGACGCAGCGTATCCAGCAAGCGACCGTCGGCGATGATACCCATGCCGCAGGATTTCAGCGACTGGTAGCAGGCGTGGAGCGGTTCCCAAAGTTGTTCGTTGGTAATCAGCAGATCTTTAGGGGGCAGACGCTCTTCACCCGTCAGGCGCGCTTCCAGATAGTTCAGCGTACTGCTCAACTGTGAACGCAGTGATTTCATGATGGCGCGATACGGTTCCTGCACCTCGCTACCACCGGCCAGTTCCAACAGCTCCGGCGTACATTCGGACATCGACAGCTCGGAAACCAGCACTTGAATATCACGCAGGAACAGATCGGCGGCTTTCCAACGGCTGAGTAGCAGCACATGGCGAGTCACTTCTGCCGTCACGTTCGGGTTACCGTCGCGGTCGCCGCCCATCCAGGAGGTAAAGCGCACCGGAACCGCGTCAACGGGCAGACGGTAGCCGAAAGCCTGTTCCAACTGCTCATCCAGCTCGCGTAAAAACGCAGGCACGCCTTCCCACAGGCTGTTTTCCACCACGGCGAAGCCCCATTTGGCTTCATCTACCGGGGTAGGACGAATTTTACGGATCTCATCGGTATGCCAGGACTGCGCGATCAACTGGCGCAGACGACGCATGATCTGGTTACGTTCATAATCCGCCAGATCGTTATGGTCGAGTTGCTTGAGACAGGTATTCACTTCCACCAGCTTGTGGATCAGCGTCCGGCGGGTAATTTCGGTTGGGTGTGCGGTCAACACCAGTTCGATCGACAGCGACTCTACGGCATCGCGGATATCGCGTTCGGTCAGATCTTTGCTTTCCTTCAGGCGCTCAAAAGCGCTGGAAAGCTGTGCCGGGTTGCTCGCTGCCTCACCGTGCGGTGAAATCGTATGATATTGCTCAGCGGTATTGGTCAGGTTAAGAAACTGGCTGAATGCGCGGGCAACGGGCAACAGTTCATCGTTAGACAGGTTTTGCAGCGTGGTCAGCAGCTCCTGACGATGTTGTTCATTACCTGCGCGGGAAGACTTTGACAGCTTGCGAATTGTTTCGACTTTATCAAGGATGTTTTCACCCAGCGCTTCCTTGATGGTATCGCCGAGAAGCTTGCCGAGCATACTGACGTTACTGCGCATTGCGGAATATTGTTCGTTCATAGTTACCCTGACCATCCCTACCATTTTTGTAAGTTTATTTCACTTGACATATTTTGACGCACTGCCTCCATCTAGCCACGATAAGGCGGATTCGTCAATTGACGATTCTTTCTTCCCCTTATTCTTTGTACTTGCATTGAGGCGGGCTTGGCAATTTGTGAAATTTAATTACAGGGGCGCGGATATTAGACTAACTAATCAGAGAGGAAAGAGGGCGGGGCGCAACGGCCCCGCGAGTGCGGTTACGCCTGTTTGGAGGCTCTGACAACTAGGATGTAGGTCAGCGTGAAAGAAAGCACGATGGCGATGGCCATGCCGGAAACGGCGTAGCTAAAGTACGGGCCGATATAGGCTGGCAGGCTGAAAATACTCGACAAGATGTAGCCATACAGCCGGACACCGAAGTACGCGATAAAGGCTGAGGCGATGGAGCTGGCAATCGTCGCGGAGATAAATGCTTTTTTATACTTGGTCAGTACGCCGAAGAGTGCAGGTTCGGTAATGCCGAGCAGCGCAGACACCCCAGCAGAGAGCACGACGGATTTGTCCTGACGGGTTTTGGCATGGAAGTAGATGGCAAACGTGGCGCCTGCAATCGCCATATTCGCCATGCACATCATCGGCATCAGCATATCAAAGCCCTGATTGCTGAAATTTTGCAGCGCAATAGGCGTCATCGCGTGATGCATGCCAGTCAGGATAGCGACAGGCCGAATCGCACCGACCACGAAGCCAGCAAAGATAGACGACACATCGAACAGACTCTGAATAAACAGCGCCAGCAGTTTACCGAGATAAATCCCGAATGGCCCGATAACGGTGAGCGACACCAGTGCGGCGATAAACAGCGTCAGCGTTGGGGTAAATACGGTTTTCAGCACCGAAGGCATGATTCGGTCGACCCAACGATGGATATAGCTCAGTGCCAGCACGGAGAAAATCACTGGGATGACGCTAGCAGCATAGTTGAACACCGGAATGGGTAGCATACCCATGAAGTAAAAGGCGCTGACCGCATTAGGGCTATTGCTGGCTAGTGCCTTCGCCGCTTCTATCAACGACGGGTACATCAGGCAGGCTGCAACAGCCGCTGCCAGATATTCGCTTGTTTTAAATATCCTGGCTGCGGAGATGGCGAGGAAGAAAGGTAAGAAATAGAACACACCGCTGGCGATCAGGTCGAGGACGATCACGGTATCGGTTTTGGCAGAGACCACTTTCAAGGCAATCAGCCCTGCCAGCAGCCCTTTGATCATCCCGGCACCCGCGATGGCGGGAACGATTGGGCCAAACACGCCGGAAACCGTATCCATAAACAGTGAGACCAGCCCTTTTTTCGCTTTCTGCGCATCGGGCTGCGTTGTTGTTGTAGGCGAAAGTTGGGCGTTCAGCAGTTCGTAATACTCATTGACCTGTGGCCCGATAATAATCTGAAACTGTTCACTCTGGTGTTGCGCACCTAATATACCGGGCAGATTTTTTATCGCCTCGGTTTGCACTTTACTTTCATCAATTAAATCGAACCGAAGCCGTGTCATACAGTGCCAGGCTTTATTAATGTTTTCGTTTCCACCAACCAGTTTAATGATTGACTGAATAACGTCATTTTTTCCCATGGAATAAACCCCCAATATGACCTTATGTTATTTTTGGCCGAATTATTTCCTCAGATAATAAAATCTTAAAAAATAAAAAACAAACCAATAAAACATGATGTTCATCACATGATTAGTTTGTAGCGGGGGTTTTATTGCTATTATTTAATAATTGGTCTGGTTTTTTTGTCAATTCAATGGATTTTTCAAACCAAAATAATTCTTTTAAAGAAGAGGTTTACAATAAAAGAAAAAATAAGTAGAAAACAAAAAAGAAACTGATTTTTAGACTGCATTTTTTCCGGTTAGCGCTATTCCGTAAAATGCATCGGAGGATATTTTTTTGTTACCGACAATCATTACTGACATTGAATGTCTTGTTACCCGCCCAGACCGCCATAATTTAGTAACGGTGGTGGTTTACACGAATAAAGGCGTCACGGGTTATGGCTGTGCGACCTTCCAGCAGCGCCCATTGGCCGTCAAAGCGATGGTGGACGAGTACCTCAAACCGCTTCTGCTAGGACGAGATGCTAACCACATTGAAGACCTGTGGCACATGATGATGGTCAACGCCTATTGGCGTAACGGACCGGTGATCAACAATGCGGTGGCGGGCGTCGATATGGCGCTGTGGGACATCAAGGGCAAGCTGGCGGATATGCCGCTCTATCACCTGTTTGGTGGGAAATCCCGCGATGCCATTGCCGCTTACAGCCATGCTGCCAGCGATACGCTGGACGGGCTTTATCAGGAAGTGGATCGGCTGTATGCGCAAGGTTATCGTCATATCCGCTGTCAGCTAGGATTCTATGGCGGCAATCCCGATGCGCTGCACAGCACGCGGCAACCGACGGAGGGAGCCTATTACGATCAGGATCAGTACATGGCTAACACGATCGCCATGTTCCGTGCACTGCGCGAGAAATACGGCGATCGTTTCCACATCCTGCATGATGTCCATGAGCGCCTGTTCCCGAATCAGGCGGTGCAGTTCGCTAAAGCGGTAGAAGCCTATCGCCCCTATTTCATCGAAGATATTTTGCCGCCTGCGCAAAACGAGTGGCTGGCGCAGATCCGCAGCCAGAGCGCGGTGCCGCTGGCGACTGGAGAGCTATTTAATAATCCTGCCGAGTGGCAGAATCTGGTGATTAACCGCCAGATTGATTTCATTCGCTGCCATGTCTCACAGATTGGCGGGATTACACCTGCGCTGAAGCTGGGTGCGTTCTGTCAGAACTTTGGTGTTCGGCTGGCGTGGCATTGCCCACCGGATATGACGCCTATCGGCGCGGCGGTCAACATTCACCTTAATATCCACCTGCACAATGCTGCGATTCAGGAGTTTGTCGCTTACCCAGAAAATACGCGTCAGGTCTTCCCGCAGGCAGTGGAGCCGGAGAATGGCTATCTGTATCCGATTGAACGCCCCGGTATTGGCGTCGGTATCGATCTGGATGCGGCGCGGCAGTTCCCCGTTGTCTATCGTCCGCATGAATGGACGCAGAGCCGCCTGCCTGATGGCACGATGCATACGCCCTAAGTCAGCGTCACGGCGACTGGCGGAAGGTTAGGTTATCGAGGTTGACGCCTTGCCCGTAAGAAGCAAGGCAACGTTGAGCGAGTTATTCTTGTGGATAGCCCGACTTCATGTTTTGTTTTATATGATTGGCTTTAAAAAGCGAAACGCCTTTTTCCCGTATCGCCGAAATCCATATGTCAGCCATCCAGCTACCAATATCAAAGCACCGTATGACGGTTTCTCTCATAATACGGTGCTCATTCGCTATGGTGGTTGGCATAAGTGCACTGTCATCAGTATTAATACAGATTGATAACGGACCAGAGCGTAAACCATAGCGATTATATTTTCCGCCAGGTTTCAACCAATCCGGTTGCGGCGGGTTCCAGCGAAACAGAGGATGCTCGTGATATTTTTCAAGACGGCCAATATAAATATTCGAGGTTGGGCATGCTTCAATAACCAGGCCGAGCCGGCTGTATTTTTCCATCAGAAAATCCTGTATTGCTTCGTACAACCGAAGTTCTCCTGACGAAATTAGATCCCCATCTTCTTGTATTTGTGGCGAAAAACACTCTCCGCTGTCTGGTTGGCAGTTAACTGAAATGATGCGGTTGATCCAGTTTTGTTCATGTTCTTCTAGCCCACTATTCAGATAGCGTTGCCAGAGCGTTTTTGCTGTTTTACGATCTTTATCGTCCCCCTTATCTTCCAGTAACAACGCCATATCAGGGGCCCACTCCGTGCGATTAGCCAAGTCAGCCTGCATATCCTGATAATCAATCCAGTTGCGCCGTAGCAACCAGGCACGGTAAAGCTGATTAGGGGTATAGATATCGTTGAATATCTGCTGTGACCAGTGATGAATCTTGTCGCGTAGCTGGTGCATCACCGGAATATGTTCAGCAGTGTGTTGAGAGAGCTGTACTGCCTGATGATAGGCCCACACTAAATTATCCAGATGTTGCCCTGCTGTAAGGTACGCACGGCGTTGGCGTTGTGCCCAAAGCATGACGTCTATCCCTAGCGCTAACCCGTGTCCGATGCGGTCGCCTTCACGTAACTGACAAAACTCTACCGCTTCATCTATCGCACGCAGGCCGCTGAGCAGGTGGCTGTAATCCTCACCGGCGTGTACGGTAATGAAAGGGCGTGGTAAGCGAATGGATGACAACATGCCTGCGGGGTATTTGGCTGCACGTAATACGCGCAAAACGGGAGCAAATACTTCAATCGGCAGTTCATTTTCATTGCCTGCAACATCATAGCCACGTACCAGGCGGCGTACATCAATGAGTTGTGCTGGCTGGCTGATATCCGTCTGATTGGGTATGGGAACGGCCTGAAGTGTGACTGAGGCCGAGAACCTTTCGAACGCTCGGACTTGCTGTAATAATTTGGCGCGAAAATATTGCCAACGTTTATCGTGTGGAGACGAGTTTTTAGGGATGCTACGGGTAAAATGAACGACTAAATGCGCCTGTTCAGGCACATGCCAGCGCTGGTGTTGTGCAAAAAAATCTCTCAGCTTATGGTGATAAATATTGGGACGCCGTTCGGTATTGCCTATTACTTCGTCCGGTGAGACGCGATATTCACGCGATACGGTAGCGGGTAAATCGTAACGCACGGCCTGCTCTTTGGAATAGGACTTATTGGCGCGGCGAATGTCTGTAGTGAAAAATTCAACAAACTGACCTAATCCAACCGCAGAAACCACCATATAGTTACGTAGAATCATACAAGCCCGAATCAGGTTATCTAGGCCGCTTTGATAACTGACAGTGTGTCTTTGTAGCATTAGGCCGCAGCAGAACAGGAGCCATCGCTGGTGACCAAGGTAGTCGGTTGGCGATGCTGCATGATGCAGTAACCGTTGTTGGGCATTATTGACACCATAAGATTCAGCGTACTCACGTAGCAGCCACTTTTGCTGTTCGGGCAGACCAAGTGGACCGAAATCAATCTCTACTGGTGTGCTGGCGTAAATCTGCTTCAGCAGTTCGGCGCTGTATCCTGCAATCCACGCGGGTAATTGGTTTTTATTCAGGCGTTCACTTTCAAACAGGCGATACTCTTCACGCTGTGGCCAGATGAGCGTAGATTTCAAACGCGCATCCCCCATCATAAAACTGAGCATGGATAATGATGTATAGCCATGTCCGTTAAAGTGTACATGGTTATCAGCATAATACGTATCGCTTTGGTCTGCGGGAAACGCAAAGGCGCACTGACGTTTGGTCAATAGCGTAACCAGTTCCCACTCGTCCAGTACCTGCTGTTGCACTAAGCGAACATAAGCACAGGAAATGATCCACGTAGGGTCAATCACCGAGCAGAGCTTCAGCCAAGCATCCAGATGTTCCTGACGGACTTCAAAACAGTCCCCTTGCCAAATGAGAAAGGTATCAGCAAGCTGAGCCAATAGGCTGAAACTATCCTGTTGGGCGGAGGGTAATCGCCACTGTTGCAAGTTACTGGCAATATCCTCTTTACGCAGATGGTTACCAAAGGAAAATTGGTAGTCTTTTACTGCCAGAGTCAACAGACGTTTTTCTTCAGAGGTCACATCCAGATTGATGGCTTGGTGAATATGCTGTTGCAAATGGAAATGAAATAGCCTGTCCGATGCCAGATAAGCACAGGGCACGAGCCAACGTGGATCTTGGGTATACATTGTTAGCGTCCATACATGCGATCGCGTTTGATTCGATTATATGGATTATTTTCACCCTGCGCTTTGTAAGGCAGTTCAAAAAGTGGATGCTTCCATATGATTTCCAGTAAAAGGCCAATTGGTGAGAGTTTATTGCCTTTTATATTTTTATAGTGTGATATTGTAGACATGTCTTTCACTTTTTTTTCCACTTCTAACGTCAAAATCCCATCAATATTATTTTTTAGATTTTTATTTTTTGACAAAAAATCCTTTCTGTTCCTTATGTCTATGGATGGTGCCATTGTTGCGACATCCGGCATCATGATCTTTTCTGTTTTTAAACAGCATAGAAGAGCGTTCATGAATATATACTCGAAACGAATGGTGATATCAGTGAAACGTTCTCTTAGAATATTAAAATTATGGTCAGCCTTCATTCTGTGAAGTTGTGAAAATACATTGTAAAATACTTCGCTGAGTAGAGGCATTAGATTTTTGTTATTAAATAAATGTAGTGCTGATTTATTATCTTCAATCCATTCAATTATTTTTTCTATGAATTCATTGTCACTATCTCCTTTTTCATGAGATGCCAATTCCATCCCAATTCCGTCAATGTCGAAAACCATATAAGAATAGAAGTGCAAGCGTTTTAGTATGCCATTGAATAGTTCTTGGTAATTACTGTGGCTAAGATTCCCTGTTACGGATAGTATAGACCAAAATAGAATTTCAAATGCCCTTCCGAAAAGAACGTTATGACGTTTGTTATCATCACTGTAACTATAAATCAGTGCTAATTTCTTGGTATTAGGGCTAGTTTGTGGAATGATTTCACTGTTCTCTGTTTCAAAGTAGAATTTCTTAAATTCTATCGGTGGCATCTCCCATAGTGTATTGATGGATCTTATGTTTTTTTTGGCTATGTTACTTGCAGAATCAGTGGCGTTTTCACTGCCACTGACTTTAGCGCGACATCGGTTTTGAATATGAGAATAATTACTCTCACCCCAGCTATACATCGTGCTTTGTATAAAGGGGTTAAAAGATATTAAATTGTGTAGAGAAAATGTTTTTTTATTACTGTCAATAATATCAAGATAGGATATTACATCCGCAAGTGCCTGGCCTTGCCGCTTTATCTCCGCTAGCCCCTTAAATTTCTGCCATAAGTCTCTTCTGGGGTTATTCTGATCTTCTAAATCACGAGGATGAAAAAGCCTGACGCGTTGCACCAACTCACGTGCGTTCCCAGGTTCCAGCCACTCTGTTTTACTAGACACCTTGTCTTCTCTATATTCAGCATCATGGCAAAAAGCATAAAATAAAGAAATAAATTTGTCGTGATAGATATTATAATCTTGCTGTTTGTTACTATCATTAATACCATATTTTATGGATAAATTAGGTAATAGCTGAATGATAGGCTGAAGTGGTAGTCTGTTATGAATTGGGAAAATTTTTGTCAAATAGGCATCCGATAGATTTTTTGCTGCTATCTTTCCTTGGTCAAAGTTACTGGAATTTTTATTTTTTGCTAAAATCCCTTCAAACTCCATCGTCGTGGTATGTTGGTAAAGATCATCATCACCGCTCACGATGGGTAATATTAACGGGCAGGAAAGTAAGCAGCGGATATTATCTAGTGTGCCAAATGCTTTATCGATCTTCATATCAAGATCATCGATGGGTAGCACCAAAGCATCACAGTTAAGGATATCTACACTGGTTATTAAAAAATGATGAAAATACCGTTCAAGGTGTATACCTGAACGATATTTTTGAATCCGATCGATTCCGCGAATATCTTCAAAGTCAGCTCTGTTCCCTAACGCATTGGTTAGGTTTTTTAATGCTTTTAAGAACTTATCTTGATAGCATTCTTTGTTGTCTGTATTTTTTAATTTCTGCTCCACGGCGGCATAAATGGATGCAATAACTACCTCGGAGAAATTATCATCAATATGCAACAATGTTGGATCAATCGTATCTATGAAATATAATTCAGGTGAATCAGAGTGATGTTTATTTTGTTCCTTCCATATGGTTTCAATATTACGTAAGAAAATTGTTTTCCCCGCTCCACGAGTGCCATTGATAAAAACCGCATGATGGTAACAGCTTAATTTCTCTTTTTTATCTTCGCTATCTTTTATATTTTTTTTATATCCCTTAGCTGTCAGCCCCATTGTTCTTAGCATATCGACTAATCTGGCACTGGCTGCCTGTTGCCATAAGCCACTTTGTTCTGCCATAGAATTTTCTGAAACAAAGTCACTGTCATATTCTGTCAAATCAAGGTCGAAAATTATTTTTTCCATAAGTATTTTATCTATAATAATTAGCTTTAAAATAATAAACTGAAGCGCTAGGGTAAAGCACGCAGGGCATAGAGAAAAATAACATAAAAAAAGAAGGGGGAAAATTTAAATTGCTCTTATTAAAAGGGCTCTTTGTGATTGATTAAATGATTAACAAGCAAACAAATATCCTGGTAATAGTTTTACTATTATATCATAATGGCGTTTCTTATAAGCATTTAATCAATGCCCCCAATATGCTAGCATTTTACCGATCGTCGCTTCATGCTTCTATCATCATCTTCGGGCTGAGGTTTTTTCTTTTTATCGAACGTCCGTTTCTGTTAAAGAATAGACCTGAATTATGTAACTGATTTATATATAGAAGGTTTCATCATGGAATGTTTAGATTTGTCATTTGAGGTTGTTAGCAACACCAATGCGACGGCACAGTATACCGGTGGTTGTTCCGGTGAACGCAGCGATTGCTGTACGCGTGTTTGCACTCGTGCAGGCAATGATGACCCAAACTCTGGTCTTGATGCCTGGGAGAAGTACCTTGAGGTGAATGCTGGTGTGCTTCAGTATTAATCTTTAGCTTGGAATCGCCCTTAATGGGCGATTTTATTAGGAATAAAGGATGAACAATAAGAAATATAAAATAAAAGAGACAGTTGATATTTTTATATCAGAGAATGAGCTAGAAGATACTATTCTATTAACGTTCCATATTATGACCACGCGTGATAGATTAGAAATTAAAACGAATAAGAATGTTGCGATTTTTATTGCCAGCCTTGACGGAGAAAAAACCATTGATGATATCGTCCATTCTATGGGCAATATTCGGCTCGATGAAGTATCTAAATTAATGGAGTTTCTTTTAAATCAGCATTTGGTTTTCGATGTGGAAAATAAAATAAATGATGATTTGCGTTTCTCCAGGCAAATTACATTTTGGGATGATTTCGTTCTGGATCGCCCAGGGGAAGAAACACAATCTATCTTAGAAAGTAAAAAAATTGTTCTATTTGGCTGTGGTGCCGTGGGCGCTAAGATTATCGAAATCCTTGTTCGCGCCGGCATTAGTACTGTCACTTTGATAGATTATAAAATCGTCTCTTCATCGAATTCAGTAAGGCATTGTTATTATAGTAGTGAGTATATTGGAAAGCCTAAGGTAGAGGCGCTTTCTGAATTTTTAACCAAGATTAATAAAAATATTAAAATTCATACAAGCTTTGAGAAACTTGTACCCAACAGTGATTTATCAACCTTAATTCCTGACGATGCTGATTTAATTATCAATACGTGTGATGAACCTTATATAGGGCATACTTCATTGAAATTGGGACGATATGCTCAATCAAAAAATATACCATTTTATGTTGCTGGTGGATTTGATGCCCATCTGATGAGCTCGGGAGAGTTAATTTTTCCACCGAGAACGCCCTGTATTGACTGTGCCCAGAGCACTTTTTCAAAGGCATTAAAAGGGTGGAAGCCAGTCTACAGTATGGTAGAGAGCCAGCCTTCGGCTTCGTTAACGGCAGTGCAGAATAATCACTATATTCCTGGTGGTCCAGGGGGGTTGGCAATGATGAGCGGTTTTTCCGCTAATCTATGCTGTATGCAGTTGTTGCACTTTCTTTTAGATGACTCTGCATTTTCTTACAATAATCATCGCCATGAATATCTTCCAAACAGCGGTCTGATGACTCAATTCGAATTGGTAAAGCAAGATGGATGCAAAATCTGTAATGGGTAATTTTAGATTGCGCCAAAGTGTCGGTATTGTTGTTCAAGACGACATGGTAGAGTTTTTCAAATCTAATGTTAGAGAAAGTGTAAAAATAAAGATTAAATTCCCTAACTTTATTTCTCTTTTACAAATGTTTGATGGAAAAACATCATTAGAATCAATAGTAGAACAATTTCCTGGTTTGAGTTTTGAACAGCTCGATAATATTGCTACTTTTTTAAATATAAATAACGTCCTGATTCGTCAGGACTGTGTATATCCTGATGAGATTACGGATAATAAATATAGACTGATTAATACATTTGAAGATTACTGTCATACAACCAGTGAAGTGCTTTCCTGTATTAATCGAATTAAATCCTCAAAGGTTATGATTGTTGGTGTTGGCGCCGTCGGGAGCAATGTGGCAACCTATCTCGCGCATTGTGACGTAGGAAAACTGCTTTTTGTTGATCATGACGATGTTGATCTCAGTAATTTACATCGTCAATATTTTTTTGAGAATGATATTGGAGTAAAAAAAAGTGAAGCCTTATGTGAAAGTTTAAAAAACATTTCACCGAGCATTAACATTGAAACGATTTCTGATGCGATTGATGATTGCTTCTTTCAACGAAATGTATTGCCTTCAGATATAGATCTAATCATTAATTGTGCCGATGAACCTAACGTTGATTATACTAGCAAAATAATTTCCTCTTATTGCATGCTTCATCGTATACCACATATCGTCGGCGGTGGATATAACTTGCATCAAACTCTGATTGGCCAGACCATTATCCCATTCGAAACATCATGTTTTAATTGCTTTACTATTTATTTAGATAAGATAAATAATAAGGATCTTGCTAACGTCAAGAAATTGCATCGAACAAAGCGTAAACTGGGGTCGTATTCTCCGTTATCGAGTATGGCGGCCAGTCTTGCGAGTCTGGATGCTATAAAGTTACTTAGTGGAAAGAAAGAATATTTACAACAGGCAAGTAAAAGAGTTGAGTTTAACCTCAGGACGCTGTCTTTTAACGTTCAGGATGTTCCCCGCGATCCACAATGTGTGTGCTGTGGAGGTAAGAATGAGGAAGTGGCTTTCGAAGGCATAGAAAAACATAATCTGGAAAATATAAATGAGGAAATGACTTTTGAAGGTATAGAAACACACAACCTGAAAAATATAAGTGTTAAGATACCAGTAAATAAAATAACGGTTATTTATGGTCGTTCAGGCGCGGGGAAAAGTTCTTTAGCATTCTCATCCATTTATCAATTATGCAAAGATGAGTTTGATGCTATAGAGAATGGTTATTTAAATGAGGGTGATTATAAGATCACTCACTATGACGGGTTAAAGCCTGCGGTTGCGTTGCCGCAGCGAAATACGAATAACAATCCTCGTTCAACAATATATTCATATTTAAATATTCCACAAGCATTGTCATCTTTAAAAATTAAGAGTAATTCATCGATACCTGATTATCATCAGTTAAAATTGAATAAGTATGAAAATGCGTGTCCACATTGTCTTGGGCGTGGTGATGTCGTTCAAGTTGATGAGGGGGAATTAATAAATGAACATTGTAGATTAGATGAAAAGCCTTTTTTATGTTGGCGAAGTGGAGAGTTGTCTGATTATTACAATCAACTTTTTTTAGCCTATTGTCAGAAAAATAACATTAACATAGCGAGTAATTTCTCATCACTTTCTCAAGAAGAAAAATGTATTATTCTATATGGGGAAAGTGACGAAAAAATAACATTCAAATTTAAACATAAAGGGAAAGTAAAACAGAGAAGAGCTTGTTATAAGGGGGTTATGCTATATGCTAACAATAACATAGGACGAAACCAATCAACCTCTCAATATGGAAAGGAAACTACATGTCCTTCCTGTAATGGTAGTCGGATAAATCCAACGTTATCACGACAGGATGTGATTGGATTGAGTTTTGAAGAGTTTTTATTATTACCAATATCAGCATTATGTACTGTACTTGAAAATGAATTTAGTGAGTCAACATTATTTAGGGTTTTATCTTCAATTAACAGTGTTGGATTAGGGTATTTGAATTTATCACGATCAATTCCTAGCCTTTCAGGTGGTGAATTGCAAAAACTCATGTTTAGTCGGTTACTGACCTCAAATACAACGGGTGTACTTGTTGTTATTGATGAAATATCATCTCAGATTAATCCATTGGATTACCCTGATATTTTATCAAAAATACGTAAAATAGCAGAGAAAAATACAGTAGTCTTAGTAGAACATAGTCAGTATTTTATTGACCATGCAGATAAAAATATTCACATTGGTAAGTTCGCAGGTTCTGCGGGTGGTGAAATATGTGAATATGAAGAAATCCAACCATTAAAAAATAGGCATGACAGGAATAAGATTTCTGACTTCCATCATTTTGAAACACTTAATAAAAATAATGTTATTAATCAACGTGTAAAATTTCCTAAAGGAGGCGTTACTATTTTCTCTGGTGTTTCAGGGTCAGGGAAATCCTCTTTGGCGAAAGCGATTTGTGACGTGACTGAATCAACTTATATTAGTCAAAAACTCCCCACCTATACCGGTCGTTCTTCAGTGGCATCTATAACTGAATTAAATAAATCTATTGCTAGCTATTTTGTACAAAAAATAAAAGAAAAGTATGGAAAGGATGTAAAGGATGTTTTTTTTCTCCCTAGCATAGATAAAAGTGGACATGGAGGCAGATGTAAGGTTTGCGAAGGCAAAGGTGTTATAAAATATGAAAGAGGGTTTGAAAAAGACATCTATATTACCTGTCATGAATGTAATGGAATGCTTTTTGACGCGCACTTGGATGAAGTAAACATAGATGTCAATGGTATGAATATCATAGAGGTCTATAATACTGAATTGAAGGATCTCCTTAACTATTTTAACGATCCAAAGATTGATCACATACTTGTGACGCTCGACACCTTAGGGTTATCTCATTTAAAACTGAATAGAAAAACGCAATCACTCTCTGGGGGCGAGATGCGTAGAATAAAGCTGTGTGAGATGTTATCGAGAAAAAGGAAAAGTAATAAATTACTCTTTATCGATGAGCCCGCAGCTGGCCTTGATCCTGAGACCGCGTCGAAAGTTTTGAGTTTTATCTACCAAAAAGCTTCGTTATTTGGTGCAATCGTCGTGATCGAACATCGTCCTGAGGCGGAAGATTATGCTGATTTTAAGGTCTCTATTGGTCCAGGTTCCGGTGAACAAGGTGGACAAATCCTGGCTCAGGAAAAAATTTAAGTATTACGGCGACTGGCGGAAGGTTAGATTATCGAGGTTTAAGGGGATGACGTAGGTACAGGTGTAGTTGATGTCGATGATATCGCTCGATTCGTACACGCGACCGCCCTGTAGAATGCCGCGATTAAGGATATGCATCGCGGCCGTGCCTTTCTTGCAGTCCAGCAGCTCAGCCTGAGCTTTGGTGACGTTAACTGCCTGATAATGTGTCAGGTAGTGTGAAATCGCATAGCCCTTGCTGAGCACATACTGCTGAATAGAACCTTCAATAATCTTCTGATTCATCTCTGGGAAATCTGCGGCAGGCATTTTCGATATCTCGATCTGCACCTTACGGTTATCGACATAACGTAATCGGCTGAATTCCCAGATAAACTCTTTATCACTGATAGCAAATACCTGCTGTTCCTCTCGGTTAGGCAGGCGCTTATGCAGGCTAAGCAGACGGGATGAAATCTGATTAAATTTCTTTTCGGTAATCGAGTTGTACACCAACGGGTTGTTGCGTACGCCCTGATTAATGAAGTTACCTGAGCCTTGCACCATATGGATCGCGCCGATGCTGGCGAGCTTTTCCAACGCCTGGCGGATAGTGAAGCGCGACACGCCGTATTCTTCCGCCAGTTGGCGTTCCGGCGGCAGCTTTTCCGGCAGCGGATCGGTGTGCTGATAGATTTTGCTCAGTAAATCCTGCGCGATGAAATCTTTCTTTTTCATGAGCTGTCTCAAAGTAGCCCTGCCAGCGTAGCTGACAAGGCCGCTTACATCGGATCAGTGGTGACAGAAGTGATGAATCACCTGCGAGATCAGATCCCGCGTCGGTTTGATAAATTTGGTATCAATATATTCATCCGGCTGGTGCGCCTGCTCGATCGATCCCGGCCCCAGAACCAGCGTCGGGCACAGTGTCTGAATAAACGGGGCTTCGGTGCAGTAGTTCACGATTTCGGTTTTCGTTCCCAGCAGGTTCTCTACGACCGACACCAGACGGTGGTCGGACGGGCACTCATAACCGGGAATGGGCGGATGCAGCTCGCTGATGGTCAGCCTACCTGGCCAGCGCTGACTGACAGGCTCAAGCGCTTCTGACAGCAGTCCGTTTAGATCGTTAAGCGTAATGCCCGGCAGCGGACGAATATCCATATGCAATTCACAGCAGCCGCAGATACGGTTCGCAGCATCGCCACCGTGAATGTGGCCGAGATTCATCGTAGGGTGGGGAATGTGAAAAATCGGGTTGTGATAGCGTTCCTGTAGGGTGTTGCGCAGAACAAACAGATGAGAAATCGCTTCGTGCATCAGCTCAATCGCATTCACGCCGCGCGACGGATCGCTGGAGTGACCAGATTGCCCTTGAATACGGATCGCGTTGGACATATGGCCTTTATGAGCACGAACCGGTTGCAGCGACGTCGGTTCGCCGATGATGGCGCAGTCTGGGCGAATCTGCGTGGATTCAGAGAAATACTTGGCACCGGCCATTGTCGTCTCTTCATCTGCCGTTGCCAGCACATAGAGCGGTTTCGTCAGCTTGGTCGGATCGATATCGCGTAACGCATCCAGAATAAAGGCAAAGAAGCCTTTCATATCCGCTGTACCCAAGCCGTACAGCTTGTTGTCATGTTCGGTCAGCGTGAACGGGTCGCGCGTCCAGCGACCATCGTCGAACGGGACGGTGTCGGTGTGGCCTGCCAACAATAAGCCACCTTTTCCTTCACCAATCCGCGCCAGCATATTAAATTTATTGAGGGTGCCGGGGACCGGCTGGACTTCCACATGGAAGCCGAGATCGCCGAACCAGCCTGCCAGCAGGTTGATTAACGTATGATTACTTTGATCGAGCGCGCTGTCGGTGGCACTGATGGATGGTGTGGCGATCAATGCCCGATATAGCTCAATAAAAGGGGGTAAATTCATCTTCACTGTTGACAGCCTCTGGTTAGGATAGTATCAATATTCATGCATTTATTTTGAATAAAAATACAATAATGCTCGGCGAAAGGAAACCCAAAGGTACGGCGATGGCGATTCGTCACTTTCACTGAGTTTCGCGGGTGAACAGCGTACCGACGCTGGTGAGCCCTGTTACCTGTTCCATAGATAAGTAAGAAGGTATACGGATCCCATGCTGAATACGCTGATTGTTGGTGCAAGTGGTTATACCGGCGCGGAGCTTGCGCTCTACCTGAACCGCCACCCACAGATGAACATAACCGCTTTGATGGTTTCTGCGCAAAGTGTCGATGCAGGAAAATTGATTTCTGATTTACATCCGCAGCTCAAAGGTATCATTGATGTACCGGTAAAACCGTTGACCGATGCGGAAGAAGCGGCGAAAGGCGTAGATGTCGTGTTTCTGGCGACCGACCACAAAGTCAGCCATGATCTGGCCCCGGTTTTTCTGGCGGCTGGCTGCACCGTTTTTGATTTATCCGGCGCGTTCCGCGTACAGGACGCCGAATTTTATCGTCGCTATTATGGTTTTGAGCACCAGCATTCTGACTGGCTGGCAAAAGCCGTTTATGGGCTGGCCGAATGGCGCGCGGAAAGCGTAAAACAGGCACAGTTGATTGCCGTGCCGGGCTGTTATCCAACGGCCGCGCAGTTGGCACTGAAGCCGCTACTGGACGCGCAACTGCTGAACCCAGCCCAATGGCCAGTGATTAATGCCGTCAGCGGCGTGAGCGGGGCAGGACGTAAAGCGTCGATGACCAACAGCTTCTGCGAAGTCAGCTTGCAACCGTACGGTATTTTCAACCACCGCCATGAGCCTGAAATTTCAACGCACCTCGGTACGCCAGTGATTTTCACGCCGCATTTGGGCAACTTCGCTCGCGGTATTCTGGAAACCATCACCTGCCGTCTGCAACCGGGCGTTACGCAGCAGGATGTCGCCGAAGCCTACCATAATGCCTATCATGATAAGCCACTGGTACGTCTGTATGATAAGGGCGTTCCGGCGCTGAAATCCGTTGTCGGCCTGCCGTTCTGCGATATCGGTTTCTCCGTTGACGGTGAGCACCTGATCGTCGTAGCGACCGAAGATAACTTGTTGAAAGGCGCAGCGGCACAGGCCGTGCAATGCATGAACATTCGTTTTGGTTTCCCTGAAACCCAATCGTTAATTTAATGACTACTGGTACCGACATTTCGAGGCGTGAAGCATAATGAACCCGTTAATTATCAAGTTAGGTGGCGTTTTACTGGATAGCGAAGAAGCGCTGGAGCGTCTGTTCACTGCGCTGGTGGCTTACCGTCAGGAACATCAGCGTCCGCTGGTGATTGTGCACGGTGGCGGCTGTCTGGTGGATGACCTGATGAAGAAACTGTCGCTGCCTGTCGTGAAGAAAAACGGCCTGCGCGTTACGCCTGCCGATCAGATCGACATCATCACCGGTGCGCTGGCGGGATCCGCCAACAAGACGCTGCTGTCATGGGCGAAGAAGCATGATATCAACGCAGTCGGCCTGTGCCTGGGCGATGGCGGCAGCACGACGGTCACGCAGCTCGATGAGTCTTTGGGCTTTGTGGGTAAAGCGGAAGCTGGGTCGCCTGCGCTGCTGAACACACTGCTGTCTGCGGGCTACCTGCCTGTCGTCAGTTCTATCGGGATTACGGCGCAGGGCGACCTGATGAACGTCAACGCCGATCAGGCGGCGACGGCGCTGGCGCAAACGTTGGGTGCGGATTTAATTCTGCTGTCTGACGTGAGCGGCATTCTGGACGGTAAAGGCCAGCGTATTGCCGAAATGACGGCAGAGAAAGCCGAGCAGCTGATTGCTCAGGGCATCATCACCGATGGCATGATTGTTAAGGTTAACGCCGCGCTGGATGCCGCGCGTGCGCTGGGTCGTCCGGTTGATATCGCCAGCTGGCGTCATGCCGAGCAGCTACCTGCGCTGTTCAACGGCGTGGCGATTGGTACACGTATTCTAGCGTAAGTCGTTTCTGGGTATGGCATGATGCGATACCAACATGAATTAAATTCTGGGAGTAATCGTTATGGCTTTGTGGGGCGGTCGGTTTAGTCAGGCAGCAGATCAGCGTTTTAAACAATTTAATGACTCACTGCGGTTTGATTACCGTCTGGCGGAACAGGACATCGTTGGCTCGATCGGCTGGTCGAAAGCGCTGGTGACGGTCAATGTGCTCAGTGAGCAGGAGCAGCAACAGCTGGAACAGGCGCTGAATGCGCTGCTGGTTGAGGTACAGGCTGATCCTGAGATGATCCTGCAAAGCGATGCAGAAGACATTCACAGCTGGGTTGAACAGCGCCTGATCGAGAAAGTCGGTGATTTAGGCAAAAAACTGCATACCGGTCGTAGCCGTAACGATCAGGTCGCAACCGACCTGAAACTCTGGTGTAAGGCGCAAATTGCAGAACTGTTGCTGTCGGTACGCCAGCTGCGTCAGGCGCTGGTGACGACGGCAGAAGCGAATCAGGATGCAGTGATGCCGGGCTACACCCACTTGCAGCGCGCACAGCCGGTGACGTTTGCACACTGGTGTCTGGCCTATTACGAGATGATGGCGCGTGATGAAAGCCGTCTGGAAGATACGCTGAAGCGTCTGGATGTCAGCCCGCTGGGCTGTGGCGCGTTGGCGGGAACGGCTTATCCGATAGACCGTGAGCAACTGGCGGGCTGGTTAGGATTTGCCTCGGCCACGCGTAATAGTCTGGACACGGTTTCCGATCGCGATCATGTACTGGAACTGCTGTCCGATGCCTCGATCGGCATGATCCACCTGTCGCGTTTTGCCGAAGATCTGATCTTCTTCAACAGCGGCGAAGCGGCGTTCGTTGAGTTGTCCGACCGTGTGACATCCGGTTCTTCCCTGATGCCACAGAAGAAAAACCCAGATGCGCTGGAGCTGATTCGCGGTAAATGCGGCCGCGTACAGGGGGCGTTGACCGGCATGATGATGACGCTTAAGGGCTTGCCGCTGGCGTATAACAAAGACATGCAGGAAGACAAAGAAGGGCTGTTTGACGCGCTGGACACCTGGCACGACTGCCTGATGATGGCGGGTCTGGTGCTGGAAGGCATTCAGGTTAAACGTCCGCGCTGTAAAGAAGCGGCTGAGCAAGGCTACGCGAACTCGACGGAGCTGGCAGACTATCTGGTCGCGAAAGGCGTTCCGTTCCGTGAAGCGCACCATATCGTGGGTGAAGCGGTGGTGGAAGCCATTCGTCAGGGCAAAGCATTGGAAGCGTTGCCGCTGGCCGATCTGCAAAAATTCAGCGCCGTGATTGGTGAGGATGTGTACCCGATTCTGGCGTTGCAATCCTGTCTGGATAAGCGTGCTGCACAAGGTGGCGTGTCACCGCAGCAGGTCGCTAAAGCGATTAGTGATGCGAAGCAGCGTCTGAGCTAAGACACTGGAATAGGTCTACGCTTGTACCTTCTGTTCCCCCAATGTGGTGTTTCGCGTTGGGGGAATTTCTGTGTTACCCATCTGATTCTTCTGCAAATTATCCTCTATCCCTGTTCATATGGAATGCGGCTCGCATTTTTCTGCTCAGCGTCCCTCGCGCCTGAATTGTTTCTGGACATCCATACAGTATCATTTTACCTTGACCGACAGCGTGAAAGGCCTGCGGAGGCAAAGTGGATATCAGCATATTTTATAGTCTGGGCGGCGGCGCGGTAGGGCTACTGATCGGGTGGTTGATTGTCAGCCTGATTCATCAGCAGAAGCTGTCGCGGCATGACACCGAACAGCAACTGCTGGCGCAGACATTGCAGCAGACTCAGCAGTTGCTCAGCGAACAGCAGCAGGCAAAGCAACTGCACGAACAGCGGCTACGGCAAAACGAGCTGGAGCTGCGTACGGTCCACGCTCAGCTCTCTGCCAGCCATGAAAAGCTGCAACAGCTCAGTGAACTCCGCGAGGAGTGCATGCAGCTCAATCAGGAACTGCGAACGCTGCGTGAAATCAATAGCGCACAGGAAGCGGAGCTGCGGGAAGTCACCATTCGGCTGGAAGAAACCCGTATGGCGGCGGAAGAAAAGCAGCGGCTGTTGGCCAATAGCGAACAGCGGTTGACGACGCAGTTTGAGAATCTGGCGAACCGGATTTTTGAACACAGTGGCCGTAAAGTGGATGAACAAAATAAACAGAGTCTGGATAAGCTGTTGATGCCGCTGCGTGAGCAACTTGATGGTTTTCGCCGCCAAGTTCAGGATAGCTTTGGGGCAGAAGCGCGCGAGCGTCACACGCTAGCGCATGAAATCCGCAATCTGCAACAGCTGAACGCGCAGATGGCGCACGAAGCCATCAACCTGACGAAAGCACTGAAGGGCGATAATAAAACGCAGGGTAACTGGGGCGAGGTGGTGTTAAGTCGCGTGCTGGAAGCCTCCGGTCTACGTGAAGGCTATGAGTATCAGACACAGGTCAGCGTGCAAACGGGGACGAATAGCCGCCTGCAACCGGATGTCATCGTGCGTTTACCGCAGGGCAAAGATGTCGTGATCGATGCCAAGATGTCGCTGGTGGCCTATGAGCGCTATTTTAATAGCGACGATGACGTTGAGCGCAACACGGCGCTGAACGAGCATTTGCTCTCGGTGCGTAGCCATATTCGGCAACTGAGCAGCAAAGATTACCAGCAGCTTCCGGGGCTGCGTTCGCTAGACTACGTGCTGATGTTTATTCCGGTCGAGCCCGCTTTTCTGGTTGCTATCGATCGCCAGCCCGAATTGATCAACGAGGCGCTAAAACACAATATTATGCTCGTCAGCCCAACCACGCTGCTGGTGGCGCTGCGTACCATCAACAACCTATGGCGCTATGAACAACAGAGCCGCAATGCACAGCACATCGCTGAGAAAGCATCACGGCTATACGATAAACTGCGGCTGTTCGTCGATGACATGGAAGCGATGGGGCAGAGTCTGGATAAAGCGCAGGGCACTTATCGCCAGGCAATGAATAAACTTTCCTCTGGGCGTGGTAACCTTATTGGCCAGGCTGAGGGGTTCCGCGCGCTGGGGGTAGAAATTAAACGCACCATCAGCCCGTCATTGGCCGAAAAAGCGACGGCCCATGAGC
This sequence comes from Pectobacterium sp. CFBP8739, assembly GCF_013449375.1. Taxonomy (GTDB): domain Bacteria; phylum Pseudomonadota; class Gammaproteobacteria; order Enterobacterales; family Enterobacteriaceae; genus Pectobacterium. The sequence goes on from NZ_JACDRR010000004.1 coordinate 65,770, forward strand.
ACGCTGAACGTGATGAATTATCAGGTTCTGTCGCGCCTGACAGTGTTTCACCACCTGTAAAAGCGGAGGGTGACGCAGAGGAAACCCTCTCCGCTACTCGTACTCACCCGTACTAAATCGGTATAGATTCCGCGGGCTTGGCACCATGCTATGCGAAAAAAATTAGTGCAGTGGGGTTTTTATCTGGGTCTGGTACACTCTCACCATAAATGGGTAGACCCGAAATTTGACTGAAATAGTAGGCGGATAAGATGGCAAGTGAGCAGGAGAATACGGCCGACTTTGGTTTTCGGACTGTCGCCAAGGATGAAAAAGAAGTCATGGTGGCTGAAGTTTTTCATTCTGTAGCAGCAAAGTATGACTTGATGAATGACCTGATGTCCTTTGGCATCCACCGTATCTGGAAGCGTTTCACCATTGAATGTAGTGGTGTAAGACGTAACCAGCGTGTCCTGGATCTGGCCGGAGGAACAGGGGATTTAACTGCCAAGTTCTCTCGTATGGTTGGCGAAGGCGGTGAAGTCATTCTGGCGGACATCAATGCATCCATGCTGAAAGTTGGCCGTGAGAAACTGCGTAACAAAGGCATTATCGACAACATCAACTACGTGCAGGCCAATGCAGAAGCGCTGCCGTTCCCTGATGACTTCTTTGACTGCATTACTATCTCCTTTGGTCTGCGCAACGTCACGGACAAAAACAAAGCGCTGCGTTCAATGTACCGTGTTCTGAAGCCGGGTGGTCGCTTGCTGGTGCTGGAGTTTTCCAAGCCGATCATTAAACAGCTGAGCACTGTTTACGATGCATACTCATTTCATATCTTGCCGAGGATTGGCGAAGCCGTGGCGAGTGATGCCGGGAGCTACCGCTATCTGGCGGAATCCATCCGCATGCATCCCGATCAGGAAACGCTGAAAGGGATGATGAGCGATGCCGGTTTTGACAGTGTTAACTATTTCAACCTCACCGGTGGAATCGTTGCACTGCATCGTGGGTTTAAATTCTGATTGGAAACGCCAATGCTGATAACGTCTTTTCTGACTGCTACGCTGGAAACCGCGCTGAATCAGCTGCTTTTTCACGATACGGTTTCTTGTGATCGTGGTTTTTCGTGTGATCGAAATATGAAGTCTGCCCGCCAGCGCTTGCAGGGGAAAACACTTCAGGTCGAGCTGGCTGAACTGGATGTGCCCTTGGTGCTGGTGTTTAACGAACAGCGTCTGGACGTTGTCAGCCAATGGGACGAGCCTGCGGATTGCTGCCTGAAAACGCGCGTTCCGGTTCTGATGAAATTACGCGATCGTCAACAGCTATCGTCCCTGATGCGCAGCGGCGAACTGGTGATTGAAGGCGATATTCAAGTCGTTCAACAGTTCATCGTGTTGGTTGATCTGGCGGAGTTCGATCCCGCGGAGTGGCTGTCTCCCTATCTGGGCGATATTGTTGCCCAAGGCCTCAGCCAGACGGCACAGAAAACGCTAAGCTTCCTGAGACGGTCATTGCATCAGCAGCAACATTTCCTGTCCGAAACATTAACGGAAGAGTGGCGACTGGCGCCGGGAAAACTGGAAAATGCCTGGTTCCATGAGGAAATTGTTGCGCTGGATAAATCCGCCGATGTGTTGTCCGAACGGCTGGCGAAGCTGGAGACTTTACGATGACACCCAGTGAATTACGCCGCCTTTACAGCATTGTGCGTGTGCTGTTGAGCTATGGTCTGGACGAACTCATTCCTAAAATGCGCCTGACGTTTCCGCTACGTGCGGGCCGTCGTCTGCTGTTCTGGTTACCCAATCGTCACCGCAACATGCCTTTAGGGGAACGTCTGCGTTTGGCGCTTCAGGAACTGGGGCCCGTGTGGATTAAGTTCGGGCAAATGATGTCTACGCGCCGCGATCTATTTCCACCAGCCATCGCCGATCAACTGGCGATGCTGCAGGATAAGGTTGAACCGTTTGATGGCAAACTGGCGCGCGAGCAAATTGAGCTGTCGATGGGAGGGATTCCGCTTGAAGAGTGGTTTGATGACTTTGACATTACCCCGCTGGCTTCAGCTTCTATTGCACAGGTGCATACCGCCTGTCTGAAAAGCACGGGAAAAGAGATCGTTATCAAGGTGATTCGCCCGGATATCTTGCCGGTCATCAAAGCGGATATGCGTCTGATGAAACGGCTGGCTGGCTGGCTGCCTCGTCTGTTGCCGGATGGTCGCCGCCTGCGACCGCGCGAAGTGGTGCTGGAATACGAAAAAACGTTGCTTGATGAACTGAATTTGCTGCGAGAAGCGGCTAATGCCATCCAACTGCGACGGAATTTTGAAGACAGCCCGATGCTGTATGTGCCGGAAATTTATTCGGATTATTGCAGCGAAGGCATGTTGGTGATGGAGCGTATCTACGGTATTCCTGTTTCTGATGTCGACGCGCTGAAAACCAATGGAACGGATATGAAGCTGCTGGCAGAACGCGGCGTTCAGGTTTTCTTCACGCAGGTATTCCGCGACAGTTTCTTCCATGCGGATATGCATCCCGGCAATATCTTTATCAGCTACGAGCACCCGGAAGATCCACAATATATCGGCATTGACTGTGGTATCGTCGGCTCGTTGAATAAAGAAGATAAGCGCTATCTGGCCGAGAATTTCATCGCCTTCTTCAACCGCGATTATCGTAAAGTCGCCGAACTGCATGTGGATTCGGGCTGGGTGCCTGCGGATACCAATGTTGCCGATTTTGAATTTGCTATTCGTACCGTCTGTGAGCCGATCTTCGAGAAGCCGTTGGCAGAAATTTCGTTCGGCCATGTATTATTGAATTTGTTTAATACGGCGCGTCGCTTCAACATGGAAGTACAGCCCCAACTGGTGTTGCTGCAAAAAACGCTGCTGTATATTGAAGGCGTTGGTCGACAGCTTTATCCGCAGCTCGATCTGTGGAAAACCGCTAAGCCGTTTCTGGAAACCTGGCTGAAGCAGCAGGTCGGTTTGCCTGCAGTTTTCCGTGCGCTCAAAGAGAAAGCGCCGTTCTGGGCTGAGAAACTGCCGGAAGTGCCTGAATTGTTTTATGACGGGCTGCGTCAGCATAAGATGTTAAAGCACAGCGTTGATCAACTGGCCTATGAGTTGAAAACGCAGCAGGCGCGTCAAGGGCAGTCGCGATATCTTTTGGGTATTGGCGCAACGTTGCTAATCAGTGGTACGTTGTTACTGATCAGCCGTGTTGAAGCCGATATGGTTCCCGCAGGGCTGATGGCAGCAGGAATTGTTGCTTGGATTATCGGCTGGCGTCGAACTCGTTGAAGCAGATCATAATGCACGCCAGAATTACCCGATACAATGACGGTAATTCTGTCGTTCCCCTTTTTGAAAGAGGTAAATGTTATGGGCGGTATTAGTATTTGGCAGTTGCTGATTGTTGTCGTTCTCGTCGTGCTGGTGTTCGGTACCGGAAAATTAAAAACACTGGGTTCAGATTTGGGGGCGTCGATCAAAGGCTTTAAGAAAGCGATGGGGGATGATCAAGCATCTAATCACGCAGATAAAACCCAGCAAGATGCAGATTTTTCGACTAAGTCGATCACTGATCACCCATCAGAAAGCAAACAGAATGACACGAAGAGCCAGCATAAAGAGCAGGTGTAATCTGTGTTCGATATCGGTCTTGGTGAACTGCTATTAGTGATGGTTCTTGGCCTGATTGTCCTCGGGCCGGAGCGTTTGCCTGTTGCAGTCAGAACGGTTGCAAGCTGGATTAGGACGCTGCGTTCACTGGCGTCTACGGTTCAGAATGAACTGTCACAGGAACTGAAACTTCAGGAGTTTCAGGAAAGCCTGAAAAAAGTCGAAAAAGCCAGTTTGCAGAATCTGTCGCCTGAGTTGAAAGCCTCAATGGATGAACTTAAAGAAGCGGCAGAAGCGATGAAACGTGGTTATACCGAAACATCGTCGCTGCAAAAATCAGAAGGTCATCAAAAGTCAGATGATCCGAACGCGACGGTGGAACCGCCTCGCAACGCCCCGCTAAACGATCCTGAAGCGGCTTATGACGGGGTGATTGAAACGGAAACCGCAGTACGTCCGGCAGACAGCCAGCCTAAGCTTGAAAAGGATGCTGTTGCTGAACATCACCATGAGAGCGGCAGCGCCACTGGTGCAGAAGCTGTCGGTAGTGATAATGTCAAACCTGTGCAGTCCCAGTCTTCTGGTGTTTCTGCCCGCCAACCGAGCGATAGTCGTTAGTTTATGGCCGATGAAGAGACTCAACCGCTAATTAGCCACCTGATTGAGCTACGCAAGCGGCTGCTGAACAGCATTATCTGTGTGCTGGCAGTATTTATTGCACTGGTGTTCTTCGCCAACGATATCTACCAGCTAGTTTCTGCACCTCTCATCAAGCAATTACCGGCGGGTGCCAGTATGATCGCGACCGATGTCGCCTCGCCTTTCTTTACGCCGATCAAGCTGACGATGATTGTCTCCGTGTTTGTTGCCGCACCGCTGGTGCTGTATCAGGTATGGGCATTTGTGGCGCCAGCCCTGTATAAACACGAACGTCGTTTAATGATGCCGTTGCTGGTCTCCAGCAGTCTGCTATTTTATGCGGGTATGGCGTTTGCGTATTTTGTGGTGTTCCCGCTGGCATTTGGTTTTTTTGCCAAAACCGCGCCCGCTGGCGTGTTAATTGCCACCGATATTAATAACTACCTCGATTTTGTGATGGCGTTATTTATGGCGTTCGGGGTATCGTTCGAAGTGCCTATTGCCATTGTGCTGCTCTGCTGGAGTGGTGTGATAACGCCAGATGATCTGAAAAAAAAGCGCCCTTATATTCTGGTCGGCGCATTCGTGGTGGGGATGTTGCTAACGCCGCCGGATGTTTTCTCACAGACGCTGCTTGCCATTCCCATGTATCTGCTGTTTGAAGTCGGCGTATTCTTCTCGCGGTTTTACGTTGGCAAAGGCCGACGGGCTGAAACCGAAGAGCCATCGCAGTAACAAACGGTTTCCTGCGGTAGGACGGTAAAATGACCTCTCTTTGAGAGGTCTTATTTTTTTATTCGCCAGAGTGACATTGGCGAACGGTCACGAGCAGGTGAGAGTCATGTTTGATATCGGTGTCAATCTAACCAGTTCTCAGTTTGAAAAAGACAGAGAGCAGGTCGTCATCCGGGCGAAGCAAGTGGGTGTCAGCGGCATCTTAATCACCGGAACCAACGCGCAGGAAAGCCAGCAGGCTATGTCACTGGCGCAAGCTTATCCTGATTATTGCTGGTCAACGGCGGGTGTTCATCCACATGATGCCAGCCAATGGAATGACGCCATCGCTGAACAAATTCACCACCTGGCAAGTGTCGACTGCGTGGTTGCCATCGGCGAGTGCGGGTTGGATTTCAACCGCAATTTTTCGACACCAGAAGAGCAAGAACGGGCATTTAACGCGCAACTGGCGTTGGCGGCCGAGCTGTCCATGCCGGTTTTCCTTCACTGTCGTGATGCCCATTCCCGTTTTATCTCGTTGCTAGACCCCTGGCTGAATCAGTTGCCTGCTGCCGTGGTTCACTGTTTTACCGGCAATCGCCATGAATTGGATGAATGCCTGGCTGCGGGGCTGATGGTTGGCATTACAGGCTGGGTTTGCGATGATCGCCGCGGGCTGGAGCTACGAGCCTTACTGCCGCATATTCCTGCCGATCGGCTGTTGGTGGAAACCGATGCACCTTATCTGTTACCCCGGGATCTACGCCCTAAACCGGCATCCCGCCGTAACGAACCCTGTTATCTGCCTCATATTATTCGCCAGATTGCGGAGTGGCGTGGAGAAGATGCCACATGGTTGGGACAGACAACAGATGAAAATGCCCGCCGGGTTTTCCGGCTGGCCTGATTCAGGAGAATAATGACATGAGCAATGCTTTTCCCGGCACGTTCCCCGGCCGACGTATGCGCCGTATTCGCCGCCATGATTTCAGCCGTCGCCTTGTTGCTGAGAATCAACTGACGGTGAATGATTTGATTTATCCCGTTTTTGTGATGGAAGGGACAAATCATCGTCAGGAAGTTCCCTCAATGCCGGGGGTATACCGGATGACTATCGATGTGCTTCTGAAAGAAGCTGAAGCGATTGCTAAGCTCGGTGTTCCGGTACTGTCGCTGTTCCCTGTTGTGGAAGCGGATAAGAAGTCACTCTATGCCGAAGAAGCCTACAACCCGGATGGTCTGGTTCCCCGCACGATCCGCGCGCTGAAAGACGCTGTTCCTGAACTGGGTTTGCTGACGGATGTGGCGCTCGATCCCTACACGACGCACGGGCAGGACGGAATTATTGATGAAGACGGTTATGTAGTTAACGATGTCACCAAGGAGATTTTGGTGCGTCAGGCGCTGTCCCACGCTGAAGCCGGAGCCGAAATTATTGCGCCCAGCGATATGATGGATGGCCGCATTGGTGCTATCCGCGACATGCTGGAGGCGCAAAACCTGATCAATACCCAGATCATGGCGTACTCGGCTAAGTATGCATCGTGCTATTACGGACCTTTCCGCGACGCCGTGGGCTCTGCCAGCAATCTGAAAGGCGGCAATAAGAAAACCTACCAGATGGATCCGGCTAACAGCGATGAAGCCTTGCAAGAAATCGCGCAGGATTTGCAGGAAGGCGCGGATATGGTGATGGTGAAACCGGGTATGCCTTATCTGGATGTAGTGCGCCGCGTCAAGGATACGTTCGGCGTGCCGACGTTTGCCTATCAGGTCTCTGGCGAATACGCGATGCACATGGCGGCGATTCAGAACGGCTGGTTGCAGGAGCAACCGGTGGTGATGGAGTCTCTGCTGTGCTTTAAACGCGCGGGTGCGGATGGGGTGCTGACCTATTTTGCTAAGCGTGTTGCACAGTGGCTGCACGATCAGCACATGCAGCGCTAAGTTTGTTTTATCCGGCGCGGTATAAACGCGCCGGTAGAGCAGAAAACAGAAATATTGGGTTAGGCTTTGCGAAACTCGCGGTTATCGATGCTCTGCCTGACCTGCTTGTTCAGCATATTCAGCAACAGCATCGAACGGGCTTCACCGTCAGGTTCGGTGTAAATCGCCTGAAGACCCGAGAAAATTCCGTCGGTAATGACCACGCTATCGCCAGGCTGCGGCGTCAGTGGGTCAATGATTCCCTGAGTCGGGCGAAGCGATAATTCATCAATAACCTGCTGCGGAATGGTCGCGGGCAGTGCGCCAAATCGCACAAAGTTGCTCACCCCACGCGTCGCGCTGATGGTGGTGGTGTGGATGCGTTCAGGGTCGAATTCCACAAACAGGTAGTTCGGGAATAGCGGCTCACACACTTCCGTTCGTTTACCACGAACGATTTTATCCAGCGTGATCATCGGGCTCACGCAGGTGACATCCTGACGTTCCAGATGCTCTTTCGCGCGCAGCAGTTGACCACGTTTACAATACAGTAAGTACCAAGCTTCCATAATTTCGCAGACTTATGATTCCGACGAGCAAGCATAACAAAAGCGAGCTCGGATAAAAAATTTTCGGCAGATATTTTTGTTACCGCACGGTGGTCATCGGATTCTTGATGGTGATTGAATTCTTACCATAAATAGGCGCTGCGGGAAGCGACAGGTTGGCGAAGAGACTTTATAATAACCAGAACGATAGACTGCCCCCAATGAATAGCATGAAATACCGTGACTTACGCGAATTCCTCTCGCTGCTGGAAGAGAGAGGGGAGTTGAAACGCATTACCCAGCCCATCGATCCCTACCTTGAAATGACGGAAATTGCTGACCGGACGCTGCGTGCGGAAGGCCCGGCTCTCCTGTTTGAAAACCCCAAAGGCTATGACATGCCTGTGCTGTGCAATTTATTCGGCACACCGAAACGTGTTGCATTAGGGATGGGGCAAGAAGAGGTCAGCGCACTGCGCGAGGTGGGTAAGCTGCTGGCATTTCTGAAAGAACCGGAGCCGCCTAAAGGGTTCCGCGATCTGGTTGATAAAATGCCGAAGTTCCGTCAGGTACTGAATATGCCGACGAAACGGCTGTCTTCGGCACCGTGCCAGGAACAGGTTTGGCAAGGTGATGACGTTGATTTGCGCCGGATTCCGGTGATGCAGTGCTGGCCGGAAGATGCCGCGCCGCTCATTACCTGGGGGCTTACTGTGACGCGCGGGCCGCATAAAGAGCGGCAGAATCTGGGGATCTATCGACAGCAGGTTCTGGGTAAAAACAAACTGATCATGCGCTGGCTGTCTCATCGCGGCGGCGCGCTGGATTTTCAGGAGTGGTGTCAGGAAAATCCGGGGCAGCGTTTTCCGGTGTCTGTCGCATTGGGAGCTGACCCTGCGACGATCCTCGGTGCGGTGACGCCAGTCCCTGATACGCTATCGGAATATGCCTTCGCCGGTTTGCTGCGTGGGAATAAGACCGAAGTGGTGAAGTGCCTGTCAAACGATCTGGAAGTACCTGCCAGTGCGGAAATTGTTCTGGAAGGCTATATTGAACCTGGAGAAATGGCGGCTGAAGGGCCTTATGGCGACCACACCGGCTATTACAATGAAGTTGACCACTTTCCGGTCTTTACCGTCACGCATATCACTCAGCGCCAGAATGCCATTTATCACTCGACTTACACGGGGCGGCCGCCGGATGAACCCGCGGTACTGGGCGTGGCGTTGAACGAAGTTTTCGTGCCGATCCTGCAAAAGCAGTTTCCTGAAATTGTTGATTTTTATTTGCCACCGGAGGGTTGCTCTTACCGTCTGGCGGTCGTTACCATGAAGAAACAGTACGCGGGCCATGCCAAACGCGTCATGATGGGTGTCTGGTCTTTTTTACGCCAGTTCATGTATACGAAATTTGTCATTGTCTGCGATGATGACGTTAATGCCCGTGACTGGAACGACGTGATATGGGCGATCACGACGCGTATGGATCCGGCACGCGATACGGTATTAGTGGAAAATACGCCGATCGATTATCTTGATTTCGCCTCACCGGTTTCTGGTCTGGGTTCCAAGATGGGTCTGGATGCAACCAATAAATGGCCGGGCGAGACACAGCGCGAATGGGGACACCCCATCAAGAAAGACCCACAGGTTTGTGCCCGCATTGATGAAATATGGGACGAGCTGGCCATTTTTAGTGACAGAGAGCCCCAGCGTTAACGGCTGCCCTGTTCTCAGTTTTGCTTTTATGACCCTATAGAGGGAATGCATGACAACATTGAGCTGTAAAGTGACTTCGGTCGAAGCCATAACCGATACGGTCTATCGCGTTCGTTTATTACCTGAAGCGCCGTTTTCCTTTCGGGCTGGCCAGTATTTGATGGTGGTGATGGGCGATCGGGACAAACGACCTTTCTCACTGGCATCGACCCCGATGGATAAAAATTTTATCGAATTGCACATTGGGGCGTCCGAACTGAATCTTTACGCGATGGCCGTGATGGAGCGAATTCACAAGGAAAAAAACCTGACGGTCGATATTCCGCATGGTGAAGCCTGGCTGCGGGAAGAGAGTACGCGTCCGCTGGTGCTGATTGCGGGCGGAACCGGATTTTCATACGTGCGTTCTATCCTGCTGACCGCGCTGGCGCAGCAGCCCGATCGCGATATCTCCGTTTACTGGGGCGGACGTGAATCCCAGCACCTGTATGATTTAGCCGAGCTTGAAGGCTTTGCGGCCAAGCACCCCAACCTGCGGGTGGTGCCGGTCGTCGAACAGCCGGAAACCGGATGGAATGGCAGAACGGGAACCGTTCTGAGCGCGGTATTGCAGGATTACGGTTCGCTGGCAGAGCAAGATATCTACATTGCTGGTCGTTTTGAAATGGCAAAAATTGCGCGTGAGCGTTTTTGTAATGAGCGCGGTGCGCTGACGGCCCATATGTTCAGCGATGCGTTTTCGTTTATTTAAAGCAGTCGATAGCAGTAGACATAAGCAGTAAAATAAAAATCCCACGGCTGTGGGATTTTTGGTTTCTAGTCGTACTTGGGCAGAACTTTCCTGTGTCTAGACACGCTCAAATACCGTCGCAATGCCTTGTCCCAGACCGATACACATCGTCGCCACGCCAAACTGAACATCGCGGCTTTCCATCAGATTAATCAATGTGGTCGAGATGCGTGCGCCTGAGCAACCAAGCGGATGGCCCAGTGCAATCGCGCCACCATTGAGATTGACCTTTTCATCAAGCTGTTCCAGCAATCCCAAATCTTTAATACAGGGCAGCGTCTGAGCGGCGAATGCCTCATTGAGCTCAAAGAGACCGATATCGGTGAGGCTTAATCCTGCTCGTTTCAGTGCCAGCTTGGTGGCCGGAACCGGACCATAACCCATGATCGAAGGATCGCAGCCAACGACAGCCATCGCCCGGATGCGAGCCCGTACGGGTAAACCTAATGATGCTGCGCGGGATTCGCTCATGATCAACATGGCGGCCGCACCGTCGGACAGCGCCGAGGATGATGCGGCCGTCACCGTACCGTTCACCGGATCGAATGCCGGTTTGAGCGCCGCAAGGCTTTCGACGGTGGTGTCTGGGCGAATGACTTCATCATAATCGAAACGTTGCAGCGCGCCGTCTGCATCATGTCCTGTCGTCGGTATAATTTCATGGCGAAACGCCCCTGACTGTGTGGCGTGATGGGCGCGTTGGTGTGAGCGAGCGGCGAACTGATCCTGCATCTCACGGCTAATATTGTGCATACGCCCCAGCATCTCGGCCGTGATCCCCATCATACCTGCCGCCTTAGCTATGGTGCGGCTCAGTCCCGGATGAAAATCGACGCCATGATTCATCGGCACATGTCCCATATGCTCAACGCCACCGATTAAGCAGACATTCGCATCGCCAACCATAATCATACGGGCGGCATCGTGGATCGCTTGCATGGAGGAGCCGCATAGCCGATTAACTGTCATCGCGGGAACATTCATCGGGATTTCTGCCAGCAAGGCAGCGTTTCGAGCGACGTTGAAGCCTTGTTCCAGCGTCTGCTGCACACATCCCCAATAGATATCGTCGATCTCACGAGCGTCCAGCGCCGCGTTACGGCTTAATAGGCTGCGCATCAGATGCGCGGACAGATCTTCGGCTCTCACCTGACGGAAGGCACCACCTTTGGAACGCCCCATCGGCGTGCGTACGGCATCAACAATCACTACCTTTTCCATATATCCTGTCCTCATGCCGGTTGACCGTAAGAAACGTCTGCGTGTGGCGCGACCGATGGGTAATAGCCTTCATTGCTCCTGGCTTTTTGCTGCAAGCCGTCTGGTACCTGATAGATTGCGCCGAGGTGCGCCAGCTGCTGCGCCATCTCGACATAGCGTTCACTTCCCAAGGTATCCAGATAGCGGCAGGCACCGCCGTGGAAGGGTGGGAAACCTAACCCGTATACCAGCGCCATGTCTGCTTCGGCTGGGCTGGCGACAATGCCTTCCTCCAGACAACGCGCGACTTCGTTAATCATCGGGATCATCATGCGAGCGATAATCTCTTCTGCACTGAACGCTTTTTTCGGTTGGCTGATGCCTTTAAGGAGCATCTCTACGGCTTCATCTTGTTCTTTACGCGGCTTGCCTTTGCTATCGGTTTGATATCGGTAGAATCCCAGACCGTTTTTCTGCCCGAAACGCTGATGCTCAAATAGCACGTCAATGGCGTCACGGTAATCTTTCGCCATGCGCTGTGGAAATCCTGCGGCCATGACGGCCTGAGCATGGTGAGCAGTGTCGATGCCGACAACATCCAGCAGATAAGCCGGGCCCATCGGCCAACCGAATTTTTTCTCCATGACGTTATCGATCTCGCGGAAATCAGCACCGTCTCTGAGCAGCAGACTGAACGCAGCAAAGTAGGGAAACAGTACGCGATTCACGAAGAACCCAGGGCAGTCGTTCACGACGATCGGTGTTTTACCCATCTTACTGGCGTAGGCCACCACGCTGGCGATGGTGCTGTCGCTGGTTTTAGGACCGCGAATAATTTCAACCAGCGTCATGCGGTGCACTGGGTTGAAGAAGTGCATCCCGCAGAAATTTTGTGGTCGCTTTAGCGATGCAGCCAGTAAAGCAATCGGGATAGTTGAGGTATTTGAAGCCAGAATCGTATTCTCGCTAACGTGCGACTCGGTTTCCGCAAGTACGCTGGCTTTGATTTTCGGATTTTCAACCACGGCCTCAACCACGATGTCGGCGCGCTCGAAGCCAGCGTAATCTAGAGTTGGCTGAATGCTGGCCAGAATCGTCGCCATTTTCATTCCATCCAACTTGCCGCGCTCCATTTGTTTATTCAGGAGCTTGGCGGCTTCATTCATTCCCAGCGCAAGCGGCTTCTCATTGATATCTTTCATCCGAATCGGCACACCTTTGAACGCGGATTGATAGGCAATGCCGCCGCCCATAATGCCTGCCCCTAGTACGGCGGCCTGCTTCGGTACGGATGTCTCGCCAGTCAGCTTCTTCGCTTTGCCTTTAACATACTGATCGTTGAGGAAAATGCCGACGAGTGCACGCGCTTCATTTGAGCGCGCTAGTTGAACGAAGTGCTGTGTTTCGAGCTGCAATGCGTCATCACGCATCATGGTCGCAGCGGCTTCGATGGTTTTTACCGCCAGCATCGGTGCCGGATAGTGCTTGCCCGCAGTTTGTAGCACCATCGCTTTGGCGGTGGTAAAGCTCATCATGGCTTCGATCTTATTGAGCTTCAGCGATTCAAGTTTCGGACGTCGGTAAGCCTGCCAGTCCAGTGAGCCATTAATCGCCTGTTTCAACATCTTGATGGCAGCGGGAATCAGCTTGTCATTGGCGACAACGGCCTGCACCAGCCCCACTTTTAAAGCATCGGTTGCGCCAATGTCTTTACCTGCGGCGATAATTTCCAGTGCGCTGTCCGTACCTAGCAGGCGCGGCAGCCTGACTGTGCCACCAAAGCCCGGCATGATCCCAAGCTTAGTTTCTGGTAGCCCGATACGGGCATCCGTCGTCGCCAAACGAAAGTCGGTTGCCAGCACACATTCACAACCTCCTCCCAGCGCATAGCTATTAATTGCGGACAGCGTGGGAACGGGTAAATCCTCAAGGCGGCTAAAAATACGGTTGGCGAAGACAAGCCATTCATGCAGTTTTTCGGCCGGTGCGGCAAAAAGAGAAAGAAATTCCGTGATATCGGCACCGACAATAAATGCCGGTTTGTCAGAGCGTAGCAGTAGGCCCTTCAGATTCGGCTGCTCCGCCAGAACGTCCAGCGCTTTACCCAGGCTGGCCACCGTGCGGGTATCTAGCTTGTTTACGGAGCCAGGGGCAGAAAATACCAGCTCGGCAATGCCGTCCTCAAGCCAGTTAAGGTAGAGGGATTCACCTTGATAAAGCATGTTTATCTCCGCTGTTTGTGTGAGTGATCTGGTATGACCAGATAATCGAATTGTGGTTTTAATGTTAATTTTTTGCAAACGAGAGATTAATTTTTTGCCGAATCGATCACAAAGCACCGGACGCTGCCCTTGGGGGATGCCTGTGTTAAAATGGAGAGATCATGTCGTGACGTACAAGGATACTCATGGAAAAGCTGGCTTCTTTATACCATCACCATCTGGCGACGCTGCAAGCGCGTGCTCAGACGGTTTTAGCGCGCCATCAGCTTGACGCATTACTGATTCATTCTGGTGAGCTGTTGACCGTTTTTCTGGACGATCACGACTATCCTTTCAAGGTTAACCCACAATTTAAAGCCTGGGTGCCCGTCACGCAGGTGCCGAACTGCTGGCTATGGGTTGATGGCGTTAATCCACCGAAGCTGTGGTTCTACTCACCAGTGGATTACTGGCATAACGTCGCGCCGGTGCCGGAGAGTTTCTGGACTGAAGAGATTGATATTACCGTGCTGCGGAATGCCGATGATATTGGGTCGTTGCTTCCGTTGCAGCGTGAGCGTGTTGCCTATATCGGCTACGCACCGCAACGAGCGCAGAATTTAGGGATTCGTGCAGACAATATTAATCCTCAGGGCGTGCTAGATTATCTGCACTACCACCGCGCTTATAAAACCGATTACGAGCTAGCCTGCATGCGCGAAGCGCAGAAGACGGCGGTTATCGGTCATCGGGCGGCGCATGAAGCGTTCCTGTCCGGTATGAGCGAATTTGATATTAACCTAGCGTATCTGACGGCAACCGGTCATCGGGATATTGATGTCCCTTACGGAAATATCATTGCGCTCAATGAGCATGCCGCGGTGTTGCACTATACCCAGTTAGATCATCAGGTGCCTGCTGATGTCCGCAGCTTCCTGATTGATGCAGGTGCCGAATATAACGGGTATGCCGCCGATCTGACGCGAACCTATTCTGCGCAGAGCGATGGCGCGTTTGCCCTGCTGATTAAAGATCTCAATCAGGAAATGCTTGCATTGATTGATACCGTTCAGGCGGGCGTGCGTTATACCGATTACCATATTCAGATGCACCAGCGGATTGCGAAGCTGCTGAAATCACATCAGTTAGTGCAGGGCATCAGCGAAGAAGCGATGGTGGCGCAGGGATTCACGTCGCCTTTCCTGCCGCACGGTCTTGGTCATCCGCTGGGGTTGCAGGTGCATGATGTCGCTGGGTTTATGCAAGACGATCGCGGCACGCATCTGGCGGCGCCATCACAGTATCCTTACCTGCGTTGTACCCGCGTGCTTGAACCTGGCATGGTCATGACGATTGAACCGGGTATCTATTTCATTGAATCCTTGCTCGCGCCGTGGCGTGAGGGCGAATTGCGCCAGCACGTTGACTGGCAAACAATCGATGCATTGAAACCGTTTGGCGGTATTCGCATCGAAGACAATATTGTCATTCATGACGGGCGCGTGGAGAACATGACGCGCGACTTGAATCTGGCCTGATGCAAGCGTATCCAATCCCTGCTGCACCAGTGAGTTTCAGCGAGGAAATCAAGAAAAGCCGCTTTACGACGATCCTAGCGGCAACGCCGGGAATCGACGCAGCGAAAGCGTTCATCCAGCACGTTAGGGAAGAACACGCCTCGGCGGGTCATCACTGCTGGGCGTTTGTTGCAGGCGCCCCCGATGATTCACAGCAGTTGGGTTTTTCTGACGATGGTGAGCCTTCCGGCACGGCGGGTAAGCCGATGCTGTCGCAACTGATGGGAAGCGGTGTCGGTGAAGTTACGGCCGTGGTGGTGCGCTACTATGGCGGAATCCCGCTGGGCACCGGTGGGTTGGTGAAGGCCTATGGCGGTGGCGTTCAGCAAGCGCTGAAGCTGCTATCGCTGCAAGAGAAAGTATTGCAACAAGAATATGGCTTACAATGTGACTATGCACTGTTGCCTCAGGTAGAATCTCTGATCTTCCAGCTTGGCGGAAAGGTTCTGCATAGTGAATATGGCGTGGACGTCATATTGCGGTTCTCTATCCCCGTCAGGGGAACTGAGGAAGCGGCACTGAAATTGCGTGATTTAAGCCGCGGCGCGTTGCATTTATTGCCGATTCCATAATCATCCCAGCGCTTTTTTATGAATCATTAAGGAATTCCCTGCGATGCACTTGCGCGCCATAACCCGTATTGTCGGGCAGTTGGTTATCCTCTTTTCCGGGACGATGGTTATTCCCGGACTGGTGGCGTTAATTTACCGTGATGGCGCAGGCCGGGCGTTTACGCAGACATTTATTGTCGCGCTGGCGATTGGCATCATGCTGTGGTTACCAAACCGCAAACAGAAGCATGAACTGAAATCTCGTGAAGGGTTCCTGATCGTTGTTCTCTTCTGGACGGTGTTGGGAAGCGTCGGTGCGCTGCCTTTCCTGTTCGCTGAACATCCTAATTTGGGCGTGACGGATGCTTTTTTCGAATCGTTCTCTGGGTTAACGACGACAGGGGCAACCACGTTGGTTGGGCTGGATTCACTGCCTAAAGCTATCCTGTTCTATCGGCAAATGCTGCAATGGTTTGGTGGTATGGGGATCATTGTGCTCGCCGTTGCTATCCTTCCGATCCTTGGTGTGGGTGGGATGCAGCTTTATCGCGCGGAGATGCCGGGGCCGTTGAAGGAAAACAAAATGCGCCCGCGTATTGCCGATACGGCAAAAACGCTGTGGCTGATTTATCTCTTACTGACCATCGCCTGCGCTGTCGCGCTTTGGCTGGCGGGTATGCCAGTATTTGATGCGATTGGACACAGTTTCTCTACGGTGTCTGTCGGTGGGTTCTCGACTCACGATGCCAGTATTGGCTACTTCAACAGTCCGACGATCAATACCATCACCGCAATATTCCTGCTGATTTCTGGCTGTAACTTTGGTTTGCACTTTGCCCTGCTGAGCGGCCGAAGCCTGAAGGTATACTGGCGTGACCCAGAATTCCGCATGTTCATTTTTGTTCAATTGTCGCTGGTGGCGGTGTGTACGATAGTCCTGTGGTTTCACCACGTTTATGACAGCGGAATGCAGACGATCAATCAGGCGTTCTTCCAGGTTGTCTCTATGGCGACAACGGCAGGGTTTACCACGGATAGCATTGCATCATGGCCGCTTTTCCTGCCGGTTTTGCTTCTGTGCTCTGCGTTTATTGGCGGGTGTGCGGGTTCAACCGGAGGCGGCTTGAAGGTGATTCGTATCCTGCTGCTTTTCCTACAAGGGTCGCGTGAGCTTAAGCGTTTGGTACATCCGAATGCGGTTTACACTATTAAGTTGGGTCATCGAGCGCTGCCAGAACGTATCCTTGAAGCGGTGTGGGGATTCTTTTCCGCATATGCGCTGGTTTTTATTGTCAGTATGCTGGCCGTTATTGCGACAGGTGTTGATGATTTTTCTGCGTTTGCCGCGGTCGCTGCCACATTGAATAACCTTGGGCCGGGCCTAGGCGTCGTCGCCGAGAATTTTACGTCGATGAATGATACGGCGAAATGGATTCTGATAATGACAATGCTGTTTGGTCGTTTGGAAGTGTTCACGCTTTTAGTCCTGTTTACGCCAACCTTCTGGCGCGAATAGTCCCTATAAGGATAAAGAACAATGAAAGCTTTGATCGTGTTTTCGAGTCGGGATGGACAAACAAGAGCCATTGCCTCCTATATTGCGAATACGCTGAAAGGCACCCTAGAGTGTGATGTTGTTAACGTACTCAAGGCGAATGATATCGATCTGAGCCAATATGATCAGGTTGCGATTGGGGCATCGATTCGATACGGGCGCTTTCATCCTGCGGTAAATCAATTTATCCATAAACACCTGGTTTCTTTGCAACAACTGCCCAGCGCATTCTTCTCCGTGAACCTTACCGCTCGTAAGCCAGAAAAGCGCACAATACAAACCAACGCTTACACGCGTAAATTCCTGCTGACTTCGCCATGGCAGCCAGATTTGTGCTGTGTGTTCGCAGGAGCTCTGCGTTATCCGCGCTATCGTTGGTTCGACCGGATAATGATTCAATTGATTATGCGTATAACGGGAGGCGAAACGGATAGCACAAAAGAGATTGAATATACGGACTGGCAGCAGGTTGCCCGTTTCGCTCAGGATTTCGCCCAATTAGCGGCGAAAAATCGGGCATAACGGCGTCTTTTAATGCGCTTTGCTGAAAAAATCCCC
>NZ_JACDRR010000040.1 GCF_013449375.1 Pectobacterium sp. CFBP8739
CCGTTTTCAAGGCTTACCATGTAGTCGGCATACCATTGCAGCATCTCACGTCTGCCATCGAGATATTGCGCGTGGTTGTAGGTGCCACGGATAGCATTCTTATCAACATGCGCCAGTTGGGTTTCAATCCATGCGGTGTTGTAGCCCTGTTCATGAAGAACGGTGCTCATGGTATGACGGAAGCCATGACCCGTAACCCGGCCTGTATAGCCAATTCGCTTAAATACCTGATTGATACTGGCTTCGCTCATGGTCTTACTTGGATCATTGCGGCCCGGAAACAGTAAAGGAAATTGCCCTGTCATCGCTCTGATCTGTTCGATAATGGCTAGCGCTTGGGTAGATAGCGGGATGATATGAGGACGGCGCATTTTCATACGTTCAGCAGAAATTTCCCATAGCGCTTTCTTGGTATCGATTTCTGACCATAACGCACCGCGCAATTCACCTGTTCTCAGGCCAGTAATGATCAGCAATCTTGCTGCCAGCACCATCA
>NZ_JACDRR010000041.1 GCF_013449375.1 Pectobacterium sp. CFBP8739
TCTTGCTGCCAGCACCATCAGTTCACTACCAGAGTAGCCAGCAAGGGCTTTAAAGAAAGCAGGAAGCTCTTCAGTGGTCAGGAACGGGTAAATGTGTAGACTCATGCCCCTGCATAGCACTGGTGAGATCTGGCGACAGGATTATAACGAGTGTCGTACACATTTGGCACTGAATTATCAGACGCCATTAGAGTTCGCAACACGGTGGCGAAAAGGAAAATGTGAAGATAAACAAACCGACATTACTAACTGTCGGTTGTATCTAATACTGGGGCAGGTCAAAAGCTGTATGAGCGGAAGCTCTTCAAATCTGCGATAGATATCGACATCCAGCCATTTTTTAACTTCTTTGGTGTGTTCCGTTGACCAGTTTTTCATCATCACTCTCCGCTGTGAACTATCATTTTATGTTAGTATAATGAAAGATATAGCTCTGTGTTATTTACTTAGCACATCTGCGACTTGTACGAAGTTTAGATATTAATATGGATATGTCGACCAATAAGAAACTAATATGCAAACTACATACAGATTAGCTAGTAATACCTCTACCATACTGGGAGTAGAAGAAAGTCAGGGTATAACCGAAGTACTATTCCCAGATGTAAATTATTTTGGCCACACCATAACTATCACCAAGATGTTTTCTGGATATCTCGGACATCGTTGGAAAGTAGTTTCTGTAAGTCATCCTTCCGTAACAGAGATATTTGTTGATTTAGAATTGCGAGGAATAAACAATGACGAAATTTACCTATCTCAAACATACAATCAACGTAATGCTGTAATAAGCAACCTTCATAAAGGTACGTTAGTTGAGGTTGATTATGGATATATTTACTCCATAAAGAAACAAAGTGGCGAAACAAGGTCCTGCAAACGTTATCCAGATCAAAAGCAGTCTGGAGAAATGCATAAACGTAGATTAGCAATCGTCATTAAGGCATCCCCATCTGGGATACAAATTGTACCTATCACATCAAAAACACCTTCAAATGCTGGGGATAAATCAATATTTGAAATTAGTTCCCAATCTACTCAACAACTTATCAATTACAATGATACAACGAAGCGTTCCTTTGCTCTATGCGGAATGATAGAAACAGTTTCATTAAACAGAATATTTGCCCCATTAGCCTTTCCCGTGGTGCAAAAAAGTAGAAAAGGTCCTGAACGCTCAACTGGATATCCACACAAATTAACTAAAGCCGATAAAAAGTGCCTTGATGATGCTTTATCATCATCAATTGGTATTCAGGATTATCCTGAACTTAAGAAAAATTACCCTTTAATTTACACTGAAAACGAAGCAAATAAGTCAGAAATCATTAGATTAAATTCTGTTCTCCAGAATGAAAAGGAAAAGACAGTAAACTACGAAGCCCTCATTACACTTGTAGAAGAACACTATCAACAGTTATACTCGAACAAATCTCTTCAGGAGATTCAGCAGATTATTAATGAAGAGTTGCATGTAAGACGCAAGATTCTCGAAGGCACTTGACTTATCTTAATAATCTGTCTATCATACATGCATCTGGTAAGGAACTGGAACGGCTTCCAGCCTTACGTCGCCTATAAACGGCTTAGCCGCCCATGTAAAGTTTTACAAAAGGACCCGCAAAAGCGGTTTTTTTTGTACCCATCCATAAGCTTAGCAGCATCAGTTTAGGTGTATAAGATGCTGAACTGTTCTATAGATTGATGAACATTTCAATTTAGATCTGGTGGTTCTACTCAAGATATTGATTTAAAACATTAAATATTGCTTTTAGTATGTTCAACCTAGCAATTCTTCATATTGGCATCCAGTGTCTTTTGTTCTTACATCCAGAAAGAATAGTTGATCCAGACTGAGCGACCAGAAGCAATAAACATAAAAAAAGGGCTACGCTCTACTGAGACATAGCCCTTTATCCAGCATCTCCTATGCACGTCGATTAAACGTTCCCTGCACCACATTGCCGCCGTTTTCAAGGCTTACCAT
>NZ_JACDRR010000042.1 GCF_013449375.1 Pectobacterium sp. CFBP8739
GGCTGGGCAAATAACACCATTTCGCCAACGTTTTCCACCGGCTCGGCTTCCGTCCTCGGACGAATACAGCCTTTATCCTGTAAACAGGATTTAGCGTAAACAGGCGGAACAGTCAGCATCGGTGACAATATTAATATAGGGGCGCGGGTTAATGCGGCCTGTTTCGCGCATTCATGAACCGGCGAGCGATAAGGGGTATCACCAATAATGACGTTGCCACTGCCAGAGATAATCACCCCTCCACAGTGGATACCATCCCCAATACGCGCAGCGGGCTTGCCGTTAATAATAACGGTGGATGAACCTTCGGCAATTTTTCGGGAATGAACACCATGTGGGGCATTAGGGCAGAGACAACCGTGCAGTTGCACTGTATCACCCTGTCGGGCGGCAGGCTGTCCATTAATAATGACATCAGGACTGCCTTCGGTTATCGGCGTTTCGGGGAAGCAGCCATGACCACTTCCGCTATCGTTAAGACGGGCGGCACCCGGCATTGTCATTCTCCTTTGACCGTGAATCCTTCCTTTTGATGGCTAAATATTGGACGTTGTTTATGGATAATTCAATACTGAAACCCGTATCAGGACATTGATACAGCGGTGATAAATGAGATACTCACTACATCAGTGCTAGCGCGCTATTCTCCCATGTAAACACATTTTTCATATCCAGATAACCAAGATTAACCATAAGCTGTATCTGTCCGTTTTTTCTTGTATTCTCGCTATTTGAAATAATAAAAGGTACAACGTCTAAATTTCTACCCAGTTCATCGATAAGTATTCGTGCCATAATATATTGCCGAAGCAGTTGATGGGGTAAAAACAAACGTCCGTTCGCACCAAAAGTTTGTGAATCCTTGACTTCACCGATATAAAGTTTATTTCGCGTCTCAATAACAATATCAATTTCCGTGTGGCTAATGTTCTGAAATAAAAGTAATGGGGCATCTTCTCTTTCAAGAGAATAATTCAGCGTTTCTTCAATTCGTAAAAACTTCCGATTTCCATTCTGAAATGTCAACACGTTCCTCTGTAAGTCGGGGAACAATCGCAAAAAACGTTCATAGATAGCGTCATTATTAATCGTATTTAAATTAATGTTATTATCGAAAAGATAATCACGATAGCCATACCAAAACAACTCAAGCCTCGCCTGAACTCCATCATCAAAAGGCTCGCTTTCATCATCATTGTTTCTCATTAAGTATGAAATTAGCTTTTTATTTTTCAGGTCAAAAAGATTGTTTACCGTTGTCCAATTTTCGGTTCTGTTCTTTATGCCTAAAATTTTATTATCCTTTTTAATGTCATCATCCTTTTTAATTTTATCCATTTACGAGCCTCGTATTCATGAAAACACATACGAGGCCAAGATATCACGCTTAATGCATTAATACTCGCTCATCGGCACACACGAGCAGAACAGATTACGGTCACCGTACACATCGTCCAGACGCTTCACGCTCGGCCAGTATTTGTGTTCGCTGCCTGCCGGGAATACCGCCAGCTCACGGCTGTACGGATGCGCCCAGTCAGCCACCAGATCCGCCTGTGTATGCGGTGCGTTGACTAGCGGATTGTCATCCAGCGGCCATTCGCCCTGCGCGACGCGGTTGATTTCGGCTCGGATCGCCAACATCGCATCAATAAAGCGATCGATCTCAACCTGACTCTCCGATTCCGTTGGCTCTACCATCAGCGTGCCCGCGACCGGGAACGACATGGTTGGCGCATGGAAACCGTAGTCGATCAGGCGCTTGGCGATATCCATCTCACTGATACCCGTGCTCTCTTTGAGTGGGCGAATATCCAGAATACATTCGTGAGCCACGCGACCGTCACGGCCAGTGTAAAGCACCGGATAGGCCTGCTGTAAGCGCGTCGCAATGTAGTTGGCGTTCAGGATCGCCATCTGGCTGGCCTGTTTCAACCCTTCCGCACCCATCATGCGAATGTACATCCAGCTAATCGGCAGAATGGAGGCACTGCCGAACGGCGCCGCCGATACCGCGCCCTGCTCCGTCAATACACCAACCATTTTTACCACCTGATGACCCGGTACAAACGGCGCCAGATGCGCTTTCACGCCAATCGGCCCCATACCCGGTCCACCGCCGCCATGCGGAATACAGAAGGTTTTATGCAGGTTCAGGTGCGATACATCTGCGCCAATGTAGCCCGGCGTCGTAATACCAACCTGCGCGTTCATGTTCGCCCCGTCCAGATACACCTGACCACCGTATTGATGCACGATCTGGCACACTTCCCGGATCGTCTCTTCATAGACACCGTGAGTGGATGGATAGGTCACCATGATGCAGGAAAGCTGCTCGCCCGCCGCCTGTGCTTTCTCACGCAGATCGTGCAGATCGATATTGCCCTGCTTGTCACAGGCGACCACCACCACGTCCATCCCCGCCATCTGTGCCGATGCTGGGTTCGTACCGTGGGCGGAACTCGGGATCAGGCAGAGATGACGACCCGCTTCATTGCGACTTTCATGATAGCGACGGATCGCCAACAGCCCCGCATATTCGCCCTGTGCACCTGAGTTGGGCTGCATACAAATCGCGTCATAACCCGTCAGTTGCACCAGCCAGCCCGAGAGCTGTTCGATCATCTGACGATAGCCCAGCGCCTGTTCCGGCGGGCAGAATGGATGCAGCTCGGCAAATTCCGGCCAGGTAATCGGCAGCATTTCCGCCGCCGCGTTGAGCTTCATGGTGCAGGAACCCAGCGGGATCATCGCCTGATTCAGTGCCAGATCCTTACGCGCCAGACGGTGCAAATACCGCATCATCTCGGTTTCACTGTGATAGCGGTTGAACACCGGATGCGACAGGATCGCGTCGTGGCGTACCAGCCCAACTGGGATCGTCGCAGTCTGCTGAGCAACCGCCGCATCAAGCGCGTCAATATCCAATCCGTGCTCGTCACCCAACAGCACCGCAAACAACGTCAGCACATCTTCACGCGTGGTCGTTTCATCTAACGTGATACCTACGGCACTGGCTAAATCAGCTCTGAGGTTGATGCCAAAACGTAATGCGCGGCTCAGTACCGCGTCTTTGTCAGCAACTTCAATTGTCAGTGTGTCGAACCAGCTACGATGGCGCAGTAACAGTCCGCCCTGCGTTAATCCTGCCGCCAGAATATCGGTCAGACGATGGATACGTCCTGCGATACGTTTTAGCCCCTCCGGCCCGTGGAATACCGCATACATTCCGGCAATGTTGGCCAGCAATACCTGCGAGGTACAAATATTGGAGTTCGCCTTCTCACGGCGAATGTGCTGTTCACGCGTCTGCATCGCCATGCGCAGCGCGGTGTTGCCTGCCGCATCGCGCGACACGCCGATGATACGTCCCGGCATCGCCCGTTTATGCTCGTCGCGGCAAGCGAAGAAGGCCGCGTGTGGCCCGCCGTAGCCCATCGGCACGCCAAAGCGTTGTGCAGAACCGAAGACAATATCCGCGCCCTGCTTGCCCGGCGCGGCCAGCAGCACCAGCGCCATGATGTCCGACGCCACGCAACTGACGACCTTACGCGCTTTCAGTGCAGCCATCAGGTCGCTGTAATCGTGCAGGTCGCCCGTCGTCCCCACCTGTTGCAGCAGTACGCCAAACACCGCATCGTCTTTCAGCGCCTCTTCCGCCTTGCCAACAACAATCTCAAAACCAAAGGTTTCCGCACGGGTACGCACCACATCCAGCGTTTGTGGATGCACGTCGTCGGCGACAAAGAAACGCTCAGCCTGCTTGAGTTTGCTGATGCGTTTTGCCATCGCCATCGCTTCCGCCGCCGCGGTCGCTTCATCCAGCAACGAGGCGGAGGCCAAGTCCAGACCGGTTAAATCCTGTGTAACCTGCTGGAAATTTAGCAGCGCTTCAAGACGTCCCTGAGAGACTTCCGGCTGATACGGCGTATAAGCGGTGTACCAGCCTGGGTTTTCGAGCACGTTGCGCAAAATTACCGGTGGCATCAGCACCGCACTGTAGCCCATACCGATATAGCTTTTATAACGTTGATTGCGTCCTGCAATGGCCTTCAGTTCAGCTAACGCTTCATGTTCCGTCACCGCTTCTCCTACCGCTGGCGGGCTGGGCAATTGAATATCCACCGGAACAATCTGGCGGATCAGCGCGTCCAGCGACGTTGCGCCCACCACCGACAGCATGTGCTGCTGTTGGCTGATGGAAGGGCCGATATGGCGCTCGATAAACGCGCCGTCATGTTCGAGTTGACTGAGTGTCTGGGTCATTACAGTGCTTTCCTTGATCAATCGTGCCTGCATTAATCGTGCTTGCATCAATCGTGATCGCTGCCGCGTTGAAAGACGACGTGGCGCATAAAACAAAACGCCCCCAGCTCAGCAAAACCGGGGGCGCGATAACTACTCGTCGTCTTCTTCCAAAGAAGCCTGATAGCCCTCGGCATCAAGCAGTTCGTCTAAATCAGACTCATCAGAAATTCTGATGCGGAACAGCCAGCCATCGGCATAAGGCGCGCTGTTGACCAGTTCAGGGGAGCTTTCCAGCTCGTCGTTCACTTCCACGATCTCACCGCTAATGGGCGCATAAATATCCGACGCCGCTTTTACCGACTCCGCTACCGCGCAGTCATCGCCTGCCGCGACGACCGTACCGACTTCCGGTAAATCGATAAAGACCATGTCACCCAGAAGCTCCTGCGCGTGTTCGGTAATGCCCACGCTGTAGATACCGTCGCCCTCGTGCAGCACCCATTCATGCGACGTGGTGTATTTTAATTCTACTGGTACGTTGCTCATTGCATCCCCTTTCCTAAAGTCGTTAATCCTATGAGCTTATATGTGATAAGCACGCGGCTATTAATACTGAACGATGGCTTTTCCAGCACGGACAAAGCCGGGTTTGGTCACGTGGACAGGCAGTTCGCGGTTACGAATCTGCACAATCGCCTGTTCACCAATTCCCACCGGAACACGCGCCAGCGCGATGCTCACACCAAGCGTCGGCGAGAACGATCCGCTAGTGATGACCCCTTCGCGCATCACGCCATCACTATCAGTAAAGCGCACAGGTAAATCATTGCGCAATACGCCTTTTTCAGTCAGCACCAAACCAACCAGTTGATCGGTTCCTTTTTCACGCTGATGCATTAATGCTTCACGCCCGATAAATTCGCGATCCTCCGGCTGCCAGGCGATTGTCCAACCCATATTGGCCGCCAGCGGCGAAATACCTTCATCCATATCCTGACCGTACAGGTTCATCCCCGCTTCCAGCCGCAGCGTATCGCGTGCGCCCAGTCCGCATGGCTTCACTTCAGCTGCCAGCAGTTGTTGCCAGAAATCGACCACCAGCTCATTCGGCAGCGCGATTTCATAACCGGCTTCGCCCGTATAACCCGTCGTAGCGACGAAGAAATCCCCCGCCTGCTTGCCAAAAAACGGCTTCATGCTGGCGACAGCAGCCACGTCTGCATCACTCAAGCCTTTCGCCTTCAGGCATTCCTGCACTCTTTCCTGCGCCTGCGGACCTTGTACCGCGACCAGCGCCAGATCCTCACGCTCACGGATTTCAACCCCGAACGGCGCAGCATGCTGCCCGATCCAGGCGAGATCTTTTTCACGGGTCGCGGAGTTCACCACCAGCCGGAAATAGTCTTCATTGAGAAAATAAACGATCAGATCGTCGATGACGCCGCCGGAGGCATTCAGCATGCCGGTATACAGCGCTTTGCCCGGCTGTGTGAGTTTGGCAACATCATTCGCCAGCAGATAGCGCAGGAATTCACGCGTTCTCACGCCGTGCAAATCGACGATAGTCATGTGGGAAACATCAAACATGCCTGCTTCCCGACGCACAATGTGGTGTTCATCCAGTTGGGAACCGTAATGCAGCGGCATCATCCAGCCGTGAAAATCCACCATTTTGGCGCCATCGGCCAGATGTTGTTGGTACAACGGAGTCTGCTTTGCCATTTTTCATCCCTCTTCAGCGCATGGCGTTCAGGCGATAAAACACACTGCGCAAACGATATCTTCTCACTGAACTTACCACCGACGCGCAGGTTAAACCACATCCTCAGTCATAAGATAAATTATATATAAGACGAAGAAAGTCGAGCCGCCCACAAAAAACAAATCAGCATAATATGCTTAACAATTAACAAAAATAAGCATGTGAATCATTTAAATAAGCACAATACACAAATTAATGATATTAAAACTGGATAATGAAGACATTGACATCCAACTGGAAACGCCATTCGGATTAGATAATATAATGATAAAAACAAACCTAAATTAGATTTTCTCAATCAAAAACTAACAACGACTCCCAACCTGACGCCCTCCCTTCCGCCATCATCACGATTCTGTGAGCGGCTTCTCAGGCGTCTTTATCTACGTGCCAACACACAAAATGACATGGCAGCCGTTGGAAGGCACTGATAGCCGATTTTATCCATACTAATAACAGGGAATTATGCAGCATGTATTTTCGCTTTATCAAAATCAAACGTGATTAGGAGATAAATGATGGCTAACAGAATGATTCTTAACGAAACGTCCTACTTTGGCGCAGGCGCTATTGCCCATATCGTCGATGAAGCGAGGCGGCGAGGATTCAAGAAAGCGCTGCTGGTGACGGACAAAGATTTAGTTAAATTTGGTGTCACAACCAAGGTTACGGCGAAGCTGGATGCAGCAGGATTACTCTACGACATCTACGATGAAGTGATTCCCAATCCAACCATCAGCGTGGTGGAAAGGGGCATCGAGCGCTTCAAGGCATCACAAGCCGATTACCTGATCGCAATTGGCGGTGGCTCACCGCAGGACACCTGTAAGGCTATCGGGATTATTATCAATAACCCCGAATTTGCCGATGTGCGTAGCCTTGAAGGTGTTGCCGCCACCCGACGTCCTGCCGTCCCGATTATCGCGATCCCGACCACCTCCGGCACGGCCGCCGAAGTCACCATCAACTACGTCATCACGGATGAAGAAAAACGCCGCAAATTCGTGTGCGTCGATCCGCACGACATCCCGATTGTCGCCATCGTCGATCCCGACATGATGATGAGTATGCCTGCCTCGCTGAAAGCCGCTACGGGGATTGACGCCTTGACGCACGCCATTGAGGGATTTACCACCAAAGCCGCTTGGGAACTGACCGATGCGCTGCATCTGAAAGCCATTGAGATTATCAGCCGTTCACTGCGCGATTCCGTCGCTGGGAAACCAAAAGGCGTGGAAGAGATGGCGCTGGGGCAATACATCGCCGGCATGGGATTCTCGAACGTCGGACTTGGGCTGGTACACGGCATGGCGCATCCGCTCGGCGCGTTTTACAACACCCCGCACGGCGTTGCTAACGCGATCCTGCTGCCGCATATCATGGCCTACAACGCGGATTATACCGGTGAAAAATTCCGAGACATCGCCGTGGCAATGGGGGTGAAAGACGCGGCAACGATGCCGATTGCTCAGGCGCGAGAAGCCGCTATTAACGCCGTACGGCAGCTTTCCCACGATGTGGATATTCCACCGAGACTGCGCGATGTCGGTGTGAGAGAAGAGGACATTCCCGCGCTGGCGCAGGCCGCCTTTGACGATGTCTGCACCGGCGGCAACCCGCGTGATACGAACATTGATGAAATTAAAGCGCTGTATCGGTCGATTTATTAACGCGTTATAGCAAGGCTCCGTTTTGTGCCCGTAATCGGTATTATGCGGGCACAAATAAACAAGCATAAAATTTATACAAACTAAACCAACACACTAATATTCAGATTCTCCATCAGCCAGTGGTTGTCGGAATAATCAACGGGAATCGCAATCACTGCGGGGCCGTCAACGTCCATCGCCTGACGGAGTTTACTGACCAACTCATCTGCGGATTCAACGGCAAATCCTTTTGCGCCAAATGCTTCCGCATAGGCTTTGAAATCAATCGGCCCAAACGACACGCCCGCCGGACGGTGGTATTTGTGCAGTTGCTGGATTTCTACCATGTTGTAGCCATTATCCACCCAGATAATATGCAGGAGATTACTTTTCAGTCTCACCGCCGTTTCCAGCTCCATACTGGACTGCATAAACCCGCCGTCACCGGAGACGGACACCACTTTTTTGCCGGGCTGCACCAGCGATGCGGCGATCGCCCACGGTAGCGCTACGCCCATCGTCTGCTGGCCGTTGGTCATCAGAATCTGTCGCGCCCGGAAGCTATACAGGTAACGCGCCAGCCAGATGTGAAAACTCCCCATATCCACACACAGCGTGACATCCTCGTTGACAATATCCTGCATCGCCCGCACCAAACGCAGAGGATGAATGGCAAACCCCGCCATTTTAATCGCACGCGTACTGAGATCGTGACGCTGACGCTGACGATCCTGTAACACGGACTGCGTACCCGCCGATAAGATAAACGGCTCGCTGATGCACGCGTTCAACGCATCCACCGTCATCGCGATATTTCCCAGCAGCTCGATATCAGGGTGATAAGCGCTATCGATCTCTGCCCGCAATACATCGATGTGGATCAGCGTTGCTTTACCGCTATTCCATAACACCGGGTCGTACTCAATCGGGCTGTAACCCACGGTCACGATCACGTCCGCCTGTTGCAGTAGCTTATCGCCAGCCTGATTGTTGAATAATCCGACACGTCCGGCAAAGTGATCGAACTGCTGCTGATCGATCACGCCAGCAGCCTGATACGTGCTGGTCACAGGCAGTTTGCTATGGTGAAGGAAACGACGCAGCGCCTGTGCATTTTCCTGCTGGCTAGCCATTAATCCGAGCAGCAGCACCGGATTTTTAGCCTGCCGTAGCCGCTTGGCGGCCTCGGCAACATCACTATGTGGCGCGCCATTTAGCAGCGGCAAATTCGGACACGCCAGCACTGGACTAATAACCGGTTCATTGACGATATCCTGCGGCAGGCTGACAAACGCTGCACCAGGACGGCCACTTTCTGCCGCTCGGAATGCATTCGCCAGCACTTCAGAGATCGCACTGGAGGCGGTGATTTCCGCACTGAATTTACTCACCGGTTGAAACAGGCTAACAGTGTCGAGGCTCTGGTGCGTCAGCTTAAGCTTATCAGCCCGTTTCACTGCCCCGCCCAGCGCCACAACGGCATCTCCTTCTGCGGTCGCCGTCGCCAGCCCAGTGACCAGATTGGAACAGCCGGGACCGGATGTCACCAGCGTCACCCCCGCTTTGCCCGTGAGACGCCCTATCGCCGCCGCCATAAACGCGCCGTTCGCCTCATGCCGTACCGGGATCGTTTGAATTGTCGAGTCTTCCAGCTCATCAAACACGCGATCGATTTTTGCGCCGGGAATACCAAAAATATGCTTCACGCCCTGCGCTTCCAGGTGTTTTACAATCAGCTCGGCTCCGCTACTCCAGCTTTGCTGTTCGGTGGACTTTTCCATGACATGACTCCGATGAAATGACTAGCTCTCTACTGACTTGATGACACTGTTGAGGTTTTCTGAGGACAGGTCGGCATTGAGAAATTCCCGATCCTGAGGCAGATCGATGATCAGTTTGGCAATCACGCCAAACGTCAGCGTGCCGTGGTCGACGTCATAATTAAGAATATGGCCGCCCCCCTGACGATCGTCAGTAATGAAATGTTCGTGGTAACCCGCGACATTAATTCCCTGGGTATAAGCTGGACTACGAAAACCAATAACACTGCCGTTACGGTGTTCAAAATGAAATGTCGGTTGTCCTTCAACGGCTTCCTGCATCGGTTTATAAGGCCGACACTGACGAGGGACGGTACGGGTTTCAACACAGCGAAAATTCCCGTCAATCCGCAACGCGCAGAACAAATTATCCGTTCCCACAATTTCGTCGATCTGGCGATGTACCTCTTCGCGCGACGTCCAATGATCAAAATGGATCGTTTCCGTCGGACGAAAGAATGTCATGACGGCGAACGGCGTTCTCTGCTCCGGCTTCGCCGCGCGCGCGCTGCCATCGGATAACAACTGGAAAATCTGGCTATTTAACGCAACCAGTTCCCCATCCAAACTATTAAATGTTCCTAATCCAAAGTCACCATATTCCAGTAATTCAGCTATCGTTCGGCTACCTTCGTATACGCCATTTATTAGCCCACTCATTAATGACGTCTGATAAATAACGCTGTCTACATGCTGCTGACGAAAATCATATACATAGCTAGCAAAGGCTTCCTCACAGGATTGTTCACTGATATTCGTTTTCATACCTTCCTTCTCACCGCACCAGTTACTTAAACTTTACTAATATTTAGATAAAGATTGACGCGGGAGAAAACAAAATTCCAATATGCAATTAAGGCTATTTCAAGATCGGAAACATATGGAGTTACGTAAATGGAGCTACGTTATCTGCGCTATTTTGTCGCCGTTGCCCAAGCTAAGCATTTCACGCATGCGGCAGAAAATCTGGGGATGTCACAGCCGCCTCTCAGCCAGCAAATCAAGAAATTCGAGCAGGAGATCGGTACACCGTTGTTCAAGCGACTAACGCGTGGCGTAGAAATGACGGAAGCGGGACAAGCGCTGTATGAGGATGCTCGTCAGATTTTGCAGTTGACCGATTCGGCCATCGCACGGACCAGAAGTATTGCGCGGGGTGAAAAAGGAAGCCTGAACGTAGGCTTTTCCCCATCGGCCATGTTCCACCCAACGGTGCTTGCCCTGCTACATCGTTACTGTCAGCAGTATCCACACGTTCAGCCGCTACCGAGGGAAGAAACCCCAGCAACGCTTATCGCTTCGCTGCAAGAACGCAATATCGATATCGCATTCCTGCGCTTACCTTGCGATCTCAGTGATGAGATTAACGGGGAAATTTTGGCTGAGGAGCCGATGAAACTGGTGTTACCCGCAGGGCATGCGCTTAGCCATAAAGCGCAGGTTTCGCTCAACGAGCTGCGTCAGGAGCCGCTGATTATTTTCCCACGCGAGGTGTGCCCGGGGCTGCACGATATGATTATCCGCACCTGCTATCTGTCAGGCTATGGCCCCAGACCCAACCCCTTTGCCCCGCAACTCACGGCAACGATCGGGATGGTCGCCGCAGGCTTCGGCATTACTCTGGTGCCGGAATCACTCGCCTGTATTAAGGCCGATAACGTGACCTATCATGACATCGGCATGCCCGAAATCCATACACAAGTTGCGGCTATCTGGCGTAAACATGAACGATCGCCCACTATCGTGAATATGATCCATCTGATACGCCAGCATCTGAGCAGCCTTTATCCCAATTAATGCCTTGATGAAGAAAATTCCGCCAATCTGCTCGTCAAAAAACTAGTAATTGATATAAATTCTTATATGATATTAGTTATCATTATCACTTTTGACGGGTGGAAAAATGCTGACAGCAATGATCACAGCCTGCGGGCTATGGAGCGTGAGTTGGTGTATGGGGAAGCATTTGTCGAGCGCCTGGGGCGTGTTGTTGCCTTGTGCCATCATGCCGCTATTAGCGCTGCTCGATCTTAACCTGACGCACCTGAAAGTGATTATCGCCATCGCCCTGCTGGCGACGCTCGTCATGCTGTTTCATCAACGCTTACGCCACTATTTATTGCTACCATCTTGCATTGCACTGGCTGGCGGACTGGCGGCGCTGTCCGTCACGTTTAATATGACGACGATGTAAACGGTGAACTTGTTCAGAAAGATCAATAAACGCGGAAAAGGACGATAGAGAGAAAAGGAAAAAACAGAATAAGCAGGAAAGGAAATCAGGAAGATACAGAAAAAATCTGTGGTGCGAAGAGAGGGACTTGAACCCTCACGTCCGTAAGGACACTAACACCTGAAGCTAGCGCGTCTACCAATTCCGCCACCTTCGCA
>NZ_JACDRR010000043.1:0-130 GCF_013449375.1 Pectobacterium sp. CFBP8739
CCTATCGGGTCATAGGGACGATCCCGACACGGTCGTACTTTTTAGCGCACCTAACCCATTGAAGTGACTGGCTTTTCAGACGGCGTTTTCGGCCAGTTTAACACCGCCTTAACCCGAACACCCCGACGCG
>NZ_JACDRR010000043.1:149-6998 GCF_013449375.1 Pectobacterium sp. CFBP8739
TGACTTCCCTGTCTGCCTGCGCCACATCATAGCAGCGGCGACAGCCGCTGCCATTAGTCGTTTCGCCTTTTGGGGTTTACCACCTCAACCCGCCCGGCTTCCGCAACTCGTTTGGGGAAGCCGGGCGGGTTCTGCGGGTGCGGGCGGCAAAGAGTCCGCAAGCGTCGGCCTGCGACGCTCTGTTGCACGGTGCCGGAGGAAGCGGCAGGTTTGCATGACCACGCCACACCGGGGCGGGTAGCGGAAGCTGGCGAGCGGGGAAGGAGCAAGGAGCCTGCCGACTGCGACCCCGCGCAGCCAGACGCAGCCGGGCGGGCATAAAGCCCTTCAGCGGAGGCCGCAGGCCGACAACCCTTGTTCTGTTGACGTTGATGTTGGCCGAGGATTGACGCCGGAGCCTGCGCCGCCAGGGAAGGCGGCCACTCCGTCAGAGCCAGGGAAGGAACGCGATGCCGATAGCAGAGCGAGCCTGCGAGCTGTGCGCCACACCTTACCCAAGCGCCGAACCCCGGCGGCCAGCCGCACACCGTGGTCAAGGTAGCCGCAGCGCGCCCATTACTCAACCGGCGCCGACATAATGTGTGTTACGCGCGGGTTGCGTTCAGCAACTTGCGCGTAATGCCACATTATGTTGAATGACGACTGGCCAGCAACGTTACGAACAGAGAGTAATAGAGGTTGGCGCTGGCCGGGCGACATTTACCGCCGGAGCGCCTTAGCCGACCAAGGCAAGAGGTGCGCCACGGATGGCGCGCCTTTTGCCAGACACCGTACCGCGAGGTTGAAGAGAGTGAGCTACTTTTTCGGGCTGTCCGGCGATACCGTAGCGTCCGGCTTGCGTTTCTTTCTGCGCCTCGCTTTCGGCTTACGCTCCGCCGGATGCGTCTTCTCATGCACCTGTTTCAGATGGCCGATAGCCACACGGGTGTATATCTGTGTGGTTTCCAGTTTCTCATGGCCGAGTATCGCTTGTATGTGCCGTGTGTCCGCGCCCCGCTCCAGCATCTGCGTTGCCATCGAGTGCCGGAACACATGGCACGCTCCCGCTTTCTTCAGATGCGCGTCATCCCGTATCGCACGCCCTGCCAGTATCGTCAGCGTTGACCGCCCCAGCCGTTTCCCCCATATCGTGACGAACAGATAACCGCTGTCATGTTTCGTCGTCAGCCTCGGCCTTACCGCATCCAGATAGCGCTGTACCCAGACCAGTGCCCGCATTCCCACCGGCACCACTCTGTCCTTGTTCCCCTTGCCCTGCCGCACCACCAGAACCCCGCGCCCCACGTCCACATCGGCCAGCATCAGCCTGGCCAGTTCGCTCCGTCTTAACCCGGTACTCCACAGCATTTCCAGTACCGCACGGTTACGCAGTCCGGTTAATGTCTCGGTGTCCTGCGCGTCCATCACCGCTTCGGTTTCTTCCTCACTCAGTATCTGCGCCGGAAGCCGCTTTTCCGCTTTCGGCAGCGTCATCTGTTCGGCGGGGTTGTACAGGATATGATGCCGTTGCAGCAGCCAGCGGAACAGCATACGGATAGCCGTCAGGCGGTTAAGCTGCCCGCCTTGGGCCAGCGGTTTGCCGTCGGCTTTGCGGTAGCTGTGCAGATGCCGCTGATACGCTTCCAGCACCGACAGACTCACCTGTGCCGCCTGCGTCAGCCCCCGCTCTTCACACCACGTCACGAACGGGCGCAGCCGTTCACCGTACCCTTCTACCGTGCGTGGGCTGTGGTTTGTGGCCGTCAGGTGTTCAAGATACGCCGTGGTGTACTGGCGCAGCGTCTGTGACAGGCTGCTAAGGTAAAGGGCTTCTGGGCTGGGTGATTTGGGTCGGGTCATGGCGGCGCGTCCTGCATGGGTGAGGGGAAGAAGCAGATAAGGGAACTACGGTACGATGGGTTTATTGTGTGCTGCCGGAACAGTGCTTTTGCCGTTAACCCGACTTGCCACAGAGGAACCCTTATCGGCTGCGGCTTTGCGCGGTTTTTCTGACCCAGACTTAGCCCCGACTTGGGGTAGACTTGACCCCGACTTGCTTTCATCAGATCCAGACTTGCGTGAGTCGTACCCGTCTTTTTCACCGACTTCCGGCTCGATTAACCCGCACAGGTGCGCCCCTTCCGGCACCGTGCCATCCCACAACAACTCGTATTGCAGCAGGTGTCCCCGACTGCCGCCATGAACCAACAGATACTCCATTTCCGCCAGTCGCAGGCAGTGCAGCTTTAGCTGGCTGTCACTCCACTGGGTCGCGTTGCGGATATCCCGCCGCGTAAAGCGCACCTCGCCCGGTTTCCGGCTCTGCGCGTGTGCCAGTTGATTGACCATCCCCTGTATCAGCAGCAACAGCTTCCTTGTCTGTGGCGGCATCTCGTCCAGCGTCCGGCCTAATATCTCGTGCGCTAACCGATTCGCCAGCACGATATCCGAGCGCTCAACCTCGATGTATTCGATGACCGTGCCACGGTGTTCAACGGTCTTCACCTCCCGCTGATACTGGTGCAGCAGCGCGATGCTTTGTATTAGGGTGAGGTACTTCATATGGTCGCGGCGGGTACGGGTTTTATCACTCAGGAACGTGAGCTGTGAGGCGAACGGATTGACCACTTTAAGCGGACGTAACAGCCGCTGCGCATTCTGGTGCAGTTCCGTCAGATAGCCTTTCTCGTTCTCCATCAGCAGCCCTTCCAGCGTCTGTTTATGGCGCTGCAACGCATGGATGGCTTCGGTCTGTTCGCGGGATTCGTTCACGGTAAGAACCAGGCAGCGGTTAAGCAGTTCTTCATCCACATCGATGGCCGTGGTGGTCAGCATCAGCATCACCGGGCCTTTCACCGTGTACTGTTTGGTGACGAGGTTTCCTGTGGCATCATCCTTGCCTGTACTGGCGATGGTTAACTCACCATCCGACTGGAGCAGCTTGAGGGCATACGCCGCCTGCCGTACACCCTCCTCTTCCGCGATGGCGAGGATTTTATGCTGGAGATTGGTTTCACCCAGATAGAACAGGCTCTGTCCCGTCATGGCGCTGTACTGCAAGCGCTCTTCCGGCGGGATGAGGTTCAGCACCGCATCCATCAACGAGGATTTCCCCGCTGCACTCGACGACTGGATAAGCACGGCCAGCGGCTTATCTAACTTACGGGAGACGGCGGCTAAGTAACCCGCCACTAAGTTGGTCGATTCACCGACCACGCCACAGGCGGCCAGATCATCCGTCAGCCTGCCGATCAGATTCGGGTCTTGCAGCAACGCCAGCGCGTCGCCTTTCGCGGCATCGTCCAGTTCCGGCGCGGTGTTATCACCCGTTTCCGGCTGGCTCAGATGACTTTCCAGTGCCAGCAGTACACGGCCTAAGTGCCGTTTGATGTCGCTTTCGGCCAGCCCCAGTTCACTGGCCGCTAACCGCGCATAACCTGCCCGCGAGCGCGCGCTCATCATGTCCACGCTGTCCGCGAACACCACGCCGCTTTCCGTATCCAGTACCTGCGCGTTCACCTTCATCACGCCGCTACCCGCTTTCACCGACGCCATCCCACGGATGCGCCACTGCTGACCGGACAGTGCGATTTCAACTTCACCATTCGGTAAGACTTCAACTACCACACCCGCAGCTAAGGAAGCGGCTGGTTGAGAAGGGATTTCAGGCTGGGGCGCGGCTTTCCGTTGTGCCACGGACTCAGGTTCAGTGCTGACCGCTTCCCCCATCGCCATGGCGCCTTCTATCGCGGCACGGAACGCCTGCTCTGGCTCGGAGACTTTGCACAGGTACTCGTTCGCATCCATTCCCGCTGGGAACACCACACGGAACGGCGTGATGCCATCAGCAACCAGAGACGAGGCCAGTTTTTCCGCGCCGTCATCCCCTGCCGTATCGTTATCGAACGCGATCAACACCTGTTTCACGCCGTGGCGGATAAAGGCTTGCCGCATCTCATCGGTAACGCCGTTCACCCCATACGCCGCCGTTACGTTACGGTAGCCTGCTACCCAGAACGACATCGCATCGATAAGGGATTCGCATAGGATAACGGACTTACTGGCAACCAGTGCCTGCTCGTTCCACACCCCGCCATGTGGCCCCGGCAGATACAGGTGGTTCGGCGTTCCGGCACGCAGACGGTCGCCCACTTTGCGCCCGTACAGCTCCCTTACCTGACCGTTCATATCGATAACCGGAACCACTAACGACCCCGCCAGATGTTCATGGCCGGATGAACGCATCACCCCGATGGCCTGCAACTGGCTGCGAACGGTTGCCCCGTCTTTCAGTTTGCTCGATGGAAGACGGTAGCCCAGCGTCCGGTTAGCGAACCCTAAGCGGAACTGCGCCACTAACTCAGGATGATTCAGGCGGCGCTTTTCCAGATAGGCGATGGCCTCCGGCGCGTTCAGCAGCGTGTGGTGATAGAACTCAGTAACACGATGCAGTAACGCCTGTTTTTCCTGTTCATTAGCGATATCACTAACAGGCGGCAACGGCGCGACGGCGGGCACTTCACCCAGCTCACGCCGCAGTTTATCGACCGCATGACGCAGGCTTAACCCTTCTGTCTTCATCACCCAGTCCAGCACCGAGCCGCCTGCATCACAGCCAAAGCAGTGATAGAGATTCTTGTCTGGGCTGATAACGCATGACGGCGTTTTCTCGTCATGGAACGGGCACAGCACCACCCAGTCCTTGCCGCGCTTCACCACCTTGCGACCTTGACCACGCACCACCTCGACCAGTGACACGGCGGCTTTCAGGTGCTGCAACTCAGATTCGGGGATACGTGCCATATCGGGTTCCTTACAAAAATGCGTCAAGATTCTATTGAGCTTTATTTTAGTATCCTATAGCATACCAATGTCAAGAGGGATAGTTACAGGGGGATAGAATGACGAACCACTTTTTAACATGGTCTGATGCTATGACTGTCGGTGTTCGTATCGCGTCTCTGCGTAAACAAAAAGGCTTATCACAACAGGCACTGGCTGACGCGACAGGGATTCATGTCACGCAGATAAAGCGCTACGAAGGCGGTAATGCCTTACCCTCTTTTGACGCACTTAAAAAGCTGTCTCAGGTCTTGCGGGTCACAACAGATTATCTGGTTTTTGAAGGGGATGAGCTGAAGCCCGATGCTGACCTTGCCTTGCAGTTTCAGGCTATCAGCCACATGGAGCCGGAGCAGCAGAAGGTTATCAAGCAACTCTTGGAAGGGATGATTATCAAGTACGAGGCGGAACGATGGTCATCTAAATTAAAGTAGCGCAATGCATACGGGCTGGCACCCGTACACATTGCTCACCACAAGCAACTAATAGGAGTAGTTACCATGGCTGACGCGCATTCTACGCCAGATACCACCGTTTTTAAAATCTCTCAGGCCGAACGCTTTACCCGTGTCGGCTATCGACCGATTAAAGGCAACCACGACACACCCGCTATCAACATCGCCGGGCAGTGGCTCAAAGACGCCGGATTTACCACCGGACAAC
Source organism: Pectobacterium sp. CFBP8739 (assembly GCF_013449375.1). GTDB lineage: Bacteria > Pseudomonadota > Gammaproteobacteria > Enterobacterales > Enterobacteriaceae > Pectobacterium. The sequence goes on from NZ_JACDRR010000043.1 coordinate 5,634, forward strand.
CGCTGAAGCTGCGCATCATGCCCGGCTGCATCGTCATCACCACGCAGGATATCCATGAACTCTGGGGCAACCTGCAAGCGCTGAGCATCGCTCCGTTTGATGAACGCGCGGCAACCCAGTGGCTGAACCGTTTTCCCGGCGGGCTGAACGTGGAGAGTGCGCGATGAGCATAAGATACGCTTTCCACCACGGCGGCTTGCCGGAACTGACGTTAACGGGCGATGAACTGGCACAGGCAGACTTTACCGCTAACACCCTGTTCCGCATTGGCCTGTACCGTAACGGGCTGGTGCTGACAGGGCTCGATGAAGACACCGATATCGCCGCGCTGATAGCTGAACTGGACGGCAACGAAGCGGAAGGGGCGGACTGGGTCAGTGACAACGGCGAACTGACGCTGGCAGGCGACTGGCTCACCCAAAGCGGGTTACTCGGCCAGCCGTTAAGGATTGAGGTGCTGCCCGGCAGGATAATTATTCGGGCTGAGGTGGGAACGATGCTGGCGTAATAAGACAATCAAAATAAAAAGCCGGAAGGATCGGGTGATCGCTTCCGGCTTTTATTTAACTAATAAATACTAATTATATTTTTCACATTCATTTTGAAGATCAGCCAATAACTTATCAGGGCTAACAATTGGTGTATCGGTTGTTGATGGAACCATAAACACACCAATATTAGTATTACCCCCTGATAAATCAGGCAATAATTCTTCAAATATATAATCCAGTTTAATTTCTTTAGCTTTATAGCTAGACCATGTATCTACAGCGCACAACTCGGCATATTCTTTAGCTGACCACAGCATAATAAAATTGTTACCAGAACCATCACTACTTAAAGCGAATCCATCATCATCAAGCACCCATGCGGACTCATTATCAGCAACTCTCTTAATGAAATAGATATATCTATCTTTATTACCTTTCTTAGACATCGCCTCTATTTCTTTAGCAGAAATTCTCATTTACTTTTCCCCTTACAGGCTTTTTTTCCTTTACCACTTGCGCCAGGTTTGTTTTTCCTACCACGACCATCATATTTATGCTGAAGTTTATGAAGATCGGTATGCTGTGGATCGGAATACTCATAGCCATAGCCTTTCGCCGATTCATAACCGCGCCAGTGAGCTAATTGATATCCGGGAGGATTACGAATGTTGGTTCTATTTCCTCTGGCCATCGCATTCTGTTCCTGCTTTATCCAACCACGAACATGGCGAGGCTGTTTAGGATCATTGGCGAGTTCTTTTAATCGAGCTTGCTTCCCTGCTCGACCAGTAGATAGCCCTAACGGATCGACCCATTCTAACGGATTATGAACATAGGAATATGGGCCAAACCCACCATCTAAACCTATCGGGTC
>NZ_JACDRR010000044.1 GCF_013449375.1 Pectobacterium sp. CFBP8739
TGATCTGATGATCCTTCCGGTTTTTTATTTCATGGTCTGGTCAGCCGCTATAAATTAATCTCAGTCTCAATAATAATCCTGCCCCGTTCTACCGTGACGGTGACGGGCATCCCGGTGATAAATCCGGACTCTTCGAGCCAGCGGCCTTTAAGGTTGATGGCGGAGGGCGGGTTGGGCTTGCCGTTGTGCGGGGCGTATCCCACGGTGTAGTAACGCTCTGTTCTGGCGGGTTTATTAAGTGCGACGTCTGACTTAGAATGTGCCTTAGCCATGATTAACTACCTCGTATAGTTACTTGTGGTGAGCGGCGTGGG
>NZ_JACDRR010000045.1 GCF_013449375.1 Pectobacterium sp. CFBP8739
GGGTGAATCTGGTACATCCTATAAGGTCAGACCTTGTCTTACAGCTGAGATCCCCTGTTTCACCTTTCACGCCAGCATCAACTTTGAACGGTAGCCAGGAGCATAGACTCCGCATGAACAAGGAAAATGGGCGTGATGGTTATATGTGAAAGGAGACACGTATGATTCAGTTAGGTATTGATGTCGGAAAAAGCAAAATAGATTTATGCCTCAGGCCAGATGGCCCAGAAGGTCGCAAGAAAACCAAAATACTGACTAACGGACCTGATGTCGCAGTCAGCGTTCTGGAATGGCTGGCAAAGCAGAAAGTCGCTCCCGCGGATGTTCAGGTGGTGATGGAGTCAACGGGCACTTACCATGAACATCTGGCTTACGGCCTTTATGAGCGGGCGGTACGCGTCATCATTGCCAATCCTGCTCGCGTCCGTGCCTTTGCTCAGGGCATGGGTATCCTCACTAAAAATGATACTGTCGATGCTGACGTTTTAGCCCAGTATGGCGCTATGCGTCAGCCGGATGTGTGGCAGCCCCCTTCTCCCGCTATCCAGGAACTGAAAGCACTCCTCAGCAGACGTGATGCGTTGGTACACGATGTAGGTCGTGAACAAAGCCGACTCGAGAAACTTCTCTCAACGCGATGTTCATTGCTGGTTGAAGCCTCTGTCAGAAAGATACTTCAGGTGCTGAACAACGAACTGCAGGTGGTACAAGCGCTGATTGATAACCATATCGATAAGCATCCTGAGCTGAAACGGGATATGGAATATCTGACGTCGATAAAAGGGATAGGGTCAGCAGTCGGGAGTACAATGCTGGTAGTCCTGAGGGGAAATCACTTCATCAGTGCAGAACAGGCAGCATCCTGGGTGGGTGTTGTACCTAAGGAAAAACGCTCAGGAAGCTCTGTCCGCGGCAGAACAAGACTCTCAAAGAATGGTCCTCCAGAAGTGAGAGCCAAACTCTTTATGGCTGCAATAGTTGCCGTCAAACACAACCCTCTACTCAAACAGTTTTATGACCGCCTTCTGGCGGCGGGAAAAGCGAAGATGTCAGCGCTGGGTGGGGTGATGAGAAAGCTGGTACACATCTGCTACGGTGTTGTGATGAAACAGCAAAAGTATGACGAGAATTACGCTACAGCAGCTTGACGCTCAAGACGGTAGCTGTAAGCTCG
>NZ_JACDRR010000046.1 GCF_013449375.1 Pectobacterium sp. CFBP8739
CAGCTGAGCTACGGATGCATATTAAATGGCGGTGAGGGAGGGATTCGAACCCTCGATGCAGCTTTTGACCGCATACTCCCTTAGCAGGGGAGCGCCTTCAGCCTCTCGGCCACCTCACCTTACATTACCTGATTCGCTACTAAGAACTTCTTGTTAGTGCTCACCGGTACTGCGTGGCGCACATATTACTTTCCCAGACTTATAAGTCAAACAATTTTTCCCACCTTGTGTTCGTTTGAACAATTCGCACCCAAGACGCGCACTTTCACAACAAAAAGTCTATTTTATCGACAGAAAAACAGGCGATTACCTTGCCAAAGGTAGCGCACAGGAAAAATGGATATATCGATAAATGTGTGGGGGAAAAGCAGGAAATAACAATTGCGTCCCGCGAACACGAGACGCATTGTCAATCAATATGACGTTGGTTGAGATTTTTCGGCCTGAATACGCTGGTAGATCTCTTCACGGTGGACAGAAACCTCTTTAGGTGCATTAACACCAATACGCACCTGGTTGCCTTTCACTCCTAATACGGTAACCGTTACCTCATCGCCGATCATGAGGGTTTCGCCAACTCGACGAGTCAAAATAAGCATTCTTTGCTCCTTGAAAGATTATAAAGAGTCGGGTCTCTCTGTCTCCCCGCCATTATCCATCATGTGCCGTGAAAACGTAAACCTAGACGATGGTATAACCACACCATCACACTCCGGTTTGTCACTACTTGTTAGTTTAGTCGATATCAGTAGCTTGTGCTTTTGTTATCACAACAACAGGACTGAGCATGTAAAGCTTCAGAATATCTGAAGGTAACACACTTTCTATCCTGCTTGCCGGATCCTTTTCCGCAGACAAAAACGCCACAACCAGAAAGTTATGGCGTTTTGTCGGATAACGCGAATAAAACGTTATCTGTTGTTTTACAGCTTAGCAGCAACCCAAGATTCAACGCTTGCCAGCGCAGCAGGCAGTGCAGACACGTCTGAGCCACCAGCCTGAGCCATATCTGGGCGACCACCGCCTTTACCGCCAACCTGCTGGGCAACAAACCCAATCAGTTCACCGGCTTTTACGCGGTCAGTCAGATCTTTCGTTACACCAGAAATCAAGCTAACTCGGCCTTCTGCCGCCGTTCCTAGAACGATAACAGCAGATCCAAGCTGATTCTTCAGGTCATCAACCATCGTGCGCAGCAGTTTAGGATCAACATTGTCCAGTTGCGTAACCAGCAACTTCACACCGTTAACCTCTTTTGCTTTGCCAGACAGCGACGAACTTTCCTGCGCCGCTTGTTGAGCCTTCAACTGCTGAAGCTCTTTCTCCAACGCGCGGGCACGATCCAGAACAGAGCGTACCTTATCCGTCAGGTTGTGACTATCCCCTTTCAGCAGTTGCGCGATATCTTGCAGAACGTCGCTCTGGCGGTGCAGCGCAGACAACGCATTTTCACCCGTGGTCGCTTCAATACGACGTACTCCGGCTGCGGTACCTGATTCTGAAATGATTTGGAACAGGCCGATATCACCAGTACGGCTTGCGTGTGTGCCCCCGCACAGTTCAATGGAGAAATCCCCCATCGTCAACACACGAACATGGTCGTCGTACTTCTCACCGAACAGCGCCATCGCGCCCTTCGCTCTTGCATCATCCAGCGCCATGACATCCGTTTGCACGGTAAGGTTGCGGCGGATTTGCGCATTGACGATATCTTCAACCTGACGAATCTGCTCAGGTTTCATCGCTTCCGTATGTGAGAAGTCAAAACGCAGATAGCTATCGTTAACCAGAGAACCTTTCTGCGCGACATGATCGCCCAGAACCTGACGCAGCGCGGCATGCAGCAGGTGCGTTGCGGAGTGATTCAGACGAATACGATCGCGACGTTGGCTATCAACGTTGGCATCGACACTGTCGTTAACACGCAGCGTACCCTGAGTCAGTTTACCAACGTGGCCAATTGCCTGACCGTATTTCTGAGTATCCTGAACGGCAAAGCTGACGCCCGCGTTTTTCAGTTCTCCCTGATCGCCAACCTGACCACCGGATTCACCATAGAATGGTGTTTCATTCAGGATCACGACCGCTTCATCACCTGCAGCAATCTGATCAACCGCGTTTCCATTGTGATAAAGCGCAATAACTTTCGCTTGCTGCTGCGTTTTTTCATAGCCGCAGAATGGCGTAGTTTCATCCACACGGATGAGACTGTTGTAATCAACGCCAAAGCCGCTGGCCTCACGCGCACGCTGGCGCTGAGCCGTCATCGCAGCTTCAAAACCTTCTTCATCGACTTTCAGGCCACGCTCGCGGCACACATCCGCGGTGAGGTCGACAGGGAAACCATAGGTGTCATACAGACGGAAGGCCGTTTCACCATCCAGCGTATCCCCTTTCAGGTTTTTGATTTCTTCGTCCAGCAGTGACAGGCCGCGCTCCAGCGTACGAGCAAACTGCTCTTCTTCCATCTTCAGCGCTTGTTCAACGACAGACTGCTGCTTTTTCAACTCTTCCGCTGCCGGTCCCATGACTTCAATCAGTGGCGCAACCAGTTTGTAGAAGAAGGCATCCGTAGCGCCCAGCATGTTACCGTGACGTGCAGCGCGGCGAATGATACGGCGCAAGACATAACCACGGTTTTCATTAGACGGCGTCACGCCATCCGCAATCAGGAACGCACAAGAACGGATATGGTCAGCGATAACACGCAGCGATTTATTCGTTAAATCCGTCGTACCGACGGCTTTAGCAACCGCCTCAATCAGCGTTTTGAACAAATCAATGTCATAGTTTGAATTGACGTGCTGCAACACGGCAGAAATACGCTCTAGCCCCATTCCGGTATCGACGGAAGGTTTCGGCAGCGGTAGCATCGTGCCGTCAACCTGACGGTTGAACTGCATGAATACCAAGTTCCAAATTTCGATATAGCGGTCGCCATCTTCATCAGGGCTTCCCGGTGGGCCACCCGCGATGTGTTCACCGTGATCGAAGAAAATCTCGGTACACGGACCGCACGGCCCAGTTTCGCCCATTTGCCAGAAGTTATCAGAGGCGTAAGGTCCGCCTTTGTTATCACCAATACGAATAATTCTTTCGCGCGGTACGCCAACTTCATCAGCCCAAATGTCGTAGGCCTCGTCATCCGTTGCGTACACCGTTACCCACAGTTTCTCTTTCGGCAGGTTGAACCACTGGGGAGAGGTCAGCAATTCCCACGCATAACGGATCGCATCATGCTTAAAGTAGTCACCGAAGCTGAAGTTACCCAACATTTCAAAGAAAGTGTGGTGGCGGGCGGTATAACCTACGTTTTCCAGGTCATTATGTTTACCACCGGCACGCACGCAGCGCTGCGAGGTTGTCGCACGGACATAGTTACGTTTATCCAGCCCGAGGAACACATCTTTGAACTGGTTCATACCCGCATTGGTGAATAACAATGTCGGATCGTTGTTCGGCACCAGAGAGCTGCTATCAACAACCTGGTGTCCCTTACTGTGGAAAAAATCGAGAAACGCTTGACGGATCTCAGCGGTGCTCTTGCTCATAATTGTCCTGGAATCAAGCTAGAAGAACAGGTCGCGGGCAAGGTTAGTCCAGCATGCTGACGCTACCGAGCAACTCACGAACAAAAAAGTGGGAATAAGATAAATTTTCTTCGATGGGAAGTAAAATCCCGTGTGCGTTCAATCTGAAAAATTCGTATAAATTGACTGGATTTCTTCATGAAAGAAGCCGCGATAGAGCAGATATCGCTGATGTTTGACTTTGTCTTTCCATTCATCGGACAGAGGATGCCCGAATTTTCGTTCCACAACCGATTTCGCCAGCGCACACCAATCGATATCACTCTCGTTTAATGCTGTGGCTAACGTTGTCTTATCGATTCCTTTCTGGCTTAGCTCCACTTTGATCCGCTGGGCACCATAGCCTTTGCGGCTCCGGCTGCTGATATAGCGGCGAGCATAACGCTCGTCATCCAGCCAACCGTGTTCCTTACAATACGCAATAGCCGCTTCCACATCTTCCGCCGCAGTTCGGGCTGTAGCTTCATCTGCTTCCTCTTCTGCATTTGCGCTTTCTGACTGATATAAATACGCCGCACATTTGCGGCGTATTTCGGCTTCACTATAATCCCGAACAGACAGCACATTCATCGCATAGCGCAAGGGTTTATTCATCCATCAACCCGCTGATGTGTTTTGTCGCAGGGAATCCAGCCACCATTAAAACTCTTCGTTGCCTTCACCAGCAAATTCATCTTCGTCATGGCTATTTCCAGCGGCGGCTGGCGTCAGCTCATTGCCTTTATGCAGCAGCATTTCACGCAATTTCTTATCCAGTTCCGCAGCAATAGCCGGGTTCTCTTTCAGGAAATTACAGGCATTTGCTTTACCCTGACCGATCTTGTCGCCGTTATAGCTATACCAGGCACCCGCTTTTTCGATCAGCTTGTGTTTCACACCCAGATCGACCAGCTCACCGTGGATATTGATACCTTCACCGTACAGAATTTGGAATTCAGCCTGTTTGAACGGTGCTGCCACTTTATTCTTCACAACTTTCACACGGGTTTCGCTGCCGACAACCTCTTCGCCTTCCTTGATTGCACCAGTACGACGAATATCCAGGCGAACAGAAGCATAAAACTTCAGAGCGTTACCACCGGTAGTGGTTTCAGGGTTACCGAACATCACACCGATTTTCATACGAATCTGGTTAATGAAAATCAGCAGCGTATTGGCTTGTTTCAGGTTACCCGCCAGTTTACGCATAGCCTGGCTCATCATACGTGCGGCCAGCCCCATGTGGGAGTCGCCGATTTCACCTTCAATTTCTGCTTTCGGTGTCAGTGCCGCAACGGAGTCGACGATGATAACGTCAACCGCGCCAGAGCGCGTTAATGCATCGCAGATTTCCAGCGCTTGCTCGCCGGTATCCGGCTGAGAACACAGCAGATTATCGATATCTACGCCAAGCTTTTTCGCATAAATCGGATCCAACGCGTGCTCAGCATCAATGAACGCACACGTTTTGCCTTCACGCTGAGCGGCAGCAATAACCTGTAAGGTCAGCGTTGTTTTACCGGAAGATTCCGGGCCATAAATCTCAACGATACGGCCCATCGGCAAACCACCAGCGCCCAGAGCAATATCAAGAGACAAGGAGCCTGTAGAAATAGTTTCAACATCCATTGAGCGATCTTCGCCCAACCGCATGATAGAACCTTTACCAAATTGCTTTTCGATTTGGCCCAGTGCTGCCGCAAGTGCCTTTTGTTTGTTCTCATCAATAGCCATTTCTGCTCCTGTCATGCGGCGTAAAGCTGCTGTCTCTACGCGGCGGCTTAATCATGAATTGCCGAATAATTACTGACATTATACTGTATGCGCATACAGCATCAAGGTTATTTTTTCAGAAACGCGTCGAGCAGCGTTTGCAGCGCAAAATGGACCGATTGCAAACGAACCGCGTTTCGATCTCCGCTAAACCGCATTGTCCGCGCAAATGCTTCGCCCCGTTTGTCTGTAAAGCCAAACCATACCGTACCGACAGGCTTCTCTTCGGTCCCGCCGTCGGGCCCAGCGACGCCGCTTACCGATATAGCAAAATCTGCATCAGCAGCCTGCAACGCCCCTGCCGCCATCTCATTGACGACGGCTTCACTCACCGCGCCATGCTGTTCCAATGTCTTCGCGTTCACATTCACCAGACGCTGCTTGGCCAGATTGCTGTATGTCACAAACCCATAGTCAAACCAGCCGGAACTGCCTGCAACATCAGTAATAGACTTAGCCAGCCAGCCCCCAGTGCAGGATTCCGCGCACGTCAGCCTAGCACCACGCGCCTTCAATTTCTCACCGACCAAAACACTTAACCGCAGAATGTCAGCTTCCGTCATTGCCGCCTCATCTTAATCAAGGATTGTTGGGTCAGGGTAACACTTTTCCCTGAAAAAGACGCCTCGCTGCGCGGGATGCGAAGCGCATAACAAAGAAGATGAAAAGGGATGAAAAACGAGGGAAAGCGCTGCCCCTAAATAACTTTGCCAAATA
>NZ_JACDRR010000047.1 GCF_013449375.1 Pectobacterium sp. CFBP8739
TGATACCGTGAGGTACAGGCCTTGCGAGTCGGTGAGCTTATAAGATTTTGCGAGAGGTTTCGCGGATCGGACTTTGCTGTCAGTTAACATGTGAGGGTCATTCTCGTTCATCGAACTGAATGACCCGTAATCTGACCCACAAATTCCCCGATACGAAGGGATAAATCAAAACGCATCGGAAAAGATTTTTACGCCAACTTATTGAATCGCAATAACATAGGGATTGATAAGGAGGCATAAAAAAGGAAAGGTGGTGCCCGGACTCGGAATCGAACCAAGGACACGAGGATTTTCAATCCTCTGCTCTACCGACTGAGCTATCCGGGCAACGGGGCGCATTAAACCGTATTGGC
>NZ_JACDRR010000048.1 GCF_013449375.1 Pectobacterium sp. CFBP8739
TAGCTCAGTTGGTAGAGCACGACCTTGCCAAGGTCGGGGTCGCGAGTTCGAGTCTCGTTTCCCGCTCCAATCTTTTCTTCTTGTTATCCAACATCGTCATCCCAAAGAAAATTTCTTGATCCATCACTACTTTCTAAAACCATAATGCTGGTCGATGGCGCAGATCAGCGCTAAGTCTTAAGCCTGTATCGCATAATATCAACGACAATTGCCGCGATTAATTCTCGGTGGATTGTCGTTGCGCTTATCAAGGTCGCCCACTTAGCTTTGGCTACATCCTCAGTAGTCGCAGACCAGAAATACGCGGTCGAAGCGTAGGGCGGCAAGGTCGGTGCGGTGGATGATGAAATTCAGCGTACCGTCATCCCACTGAAATTGTCCGTCCAGACAGACCTGAAACAGCACCAGCCAGTCCTGTGCTTCGCCGCCTAATTGCTGTGCTGCCTGCCACTCTGGCAATTCATGCTGGCTAAAGCCACAGCCGTTGACTCGGGCAATACCCTGATATTCAGGTAACGGGGCATCAGGCGGAAAGCCCGATGGCAGCATCTCCTTTTCGATCATCCAGGCGAGTTGCTCTTTCGTCGCTTTACTATCGGGCAACAGATTGAATGCCCCCAGTTGCCGCAACTGCCATGCGTAATACTGCGCAAAGCCAATGTGGGATAACACATCGTCGTATTCACCATCATGCAATGCTGCCTGCTGTTCCTGACTCAGTCGTGAGCACACTAGAGCATCAAGATGGGGATTTTGGTGTAATGCGTAAAAGCTGGGGACGGCGACGCTGGCTCTCGGATGCAGTTGAAAGGCGGTTTTTTGGCCTAGTGTCTTTTCGTCATTGAAGGCCAGGTCGGCAAAGCGCACGCCGCTGCATAGGCGTGCGGAATCCTGTACATAGATGACTTTCCCTCGGGTTGTTACAGGGCTGCTTCCGCATTCCAGAAAGAAGAATAGGGTTCCCTCACGCGGCAGATAGTCCTGTAACGGGGCTAAAGCGCGGCAGTCTATCTGCGCAATAAATTCCAGTGGTACACGATAGCGCTGTGTAACGTTGTCCCAAGGGAAAATGCACTCGTCTTTTTCGTCTTCACCTTCTTGCCAGCATTCCTCGTATTCGAGCAAAGTGTCTTCGGTGACGCTGACACTAGGGTAGGGGATATCGACAGGTAAATCTGGCAGACCACCGAGTCGGTGGTTGCCCAGCGCTGTGTGGTCGTCCTCAGTGCCATGATAGAAATCGACGCTGCTGCGTAATGTGCCAGCCACTGCATGGGCTATGGGAGGGATGGTCTTTGCTGAGAGCAGCGTATTCACAAGATGTTGTCGCTGCGGAGAATGCTCCGCCAACAGCGGGAGCAAGGTGGGTTCGACAGCCTCGGAGGGATTGGCCGATTCTTCCATATGTATGATTGGCATAACGACTCCTGTTTGAATACTTGCTCCTTAGAACAGGAGCTTAGCGACACGATTCTCAGACTATGTCTGCCCGAAAAGTGTGCTCATCCCGATTTGTCGCCTGTGGCCCGAATAGAGGGGTGGTAAAGCACGACATAACGCAGAGAAAAACGCAGCAACCCATCGTTTCTATGATGCCACATTTGTCTGCCTCAGCAAGAAGGCGATGTGCTGATGGCAGCGTCACTCTGCATCACTCGTAATGCATTTTTGTAACGTTTTGCTTTTTTTTGGTGCGCTAACGCCACGGGAACAGCGTATTTGCTGGGTTTTGTGGTGCTGACAAACATGGCACGGCCTGTGCTTAGTCTTATATACCGTCTTGTGTACAAGATGGCGCGACTCAGGCAATCGACCTGATCGGTTTTTCAGGCTGGGGTTTATCGGCTGTTGTTCGCTCACCGTTGAAGGGGAAACGTATGAAAAATAACAATGACAAGATCGATCGTAAACGCAGACAGTTAATGGCGTGGTCAGCGGCTAGCGCAGGCGCGCTGACGCTAAGCAGCCTGCTACCGAGCATGGCTTTTGCTGCCGACAGTGAAGAAATTCGCATCGGCTATTGGCCCATTGTGGGCGGTTTGCCTTTATATGTGGGCGTTGAGCGGGGCTTTTTCAAAGATGCTGGACTGAATGTTCGTGCGGTGAAATTCGCCAGCCCGCAACAGATTGTTGAGGGGATGATCACGGGGCGCATACATGGGTGTGCCAACGGTACGGCCACCGGTGCATTGGGATTAGGCGAGATTACCTCCCCCGGCCTGTTCAAGATTATTTGCTCGAACCCGTCGAATCATAAAATGGTACTGGATGAATTTCTGGTGCCGTTAAACAGCGACGTAAAAAGTATCGCGGAGCTGAAAGGGAAACGTATCGCCTGCGGACCGGGTATTCAGAATGTGGTGATGACCAAAATCATTCTGGAGAAGAATGGCTTTACCGCGGATGAACTGCGGGTGACGGAGCTGCCGGTTGGGCAGCATGTCGCTGCGCTGGCTGCGGGCCAGATTGACGGGGTTTATACGCTGGAACCGACGGGAACGGTAGGGCGGCTGAAAGGGCTGTCGCGCACGCTGGAAACTGGGGTGATCTCACGCTATGTGCTCGGTAACCCTGATGCGCCGTGGTTTGGCGGTGCGGCGGCACTCAATAGCGGTTTCATCGAAAGCCGTGCGGCGGACGCAAAACGCTTCACGCAGGCCTATGCCAAATCGGTGCAGTTTATTCAGCAGAATCCGGATGCCGCGCGTGAGCACATCACCGGATACACCAGTATTGAAGCCGAGCTGAGTAAAGAGGTGCCGTTGCCGGGGTTTGTCATGTATGACGAGCTAAAAGGCGACAATCTGGCGTGGTTCCAGAAGTTTTATGATGTGTTCACCGAAAGAAAAATCTTCCGGCAGCCGGTGGATGTCAGCAGCCTGATTTATCAGCCATAGGGGAGGAGCGCGATTATGCGTCAGCATTGGACGTCTAAATTATTGCCTGCTGTCGGCCCGATTCTGCTGTTTCTCTTCTGGCAGTTGGCGGTCAGCGCAAAATGGCTGAACCCCATTTTATTACCCTCGCCGGTCGATACGTTGGGCTATCTGTTCCAGTCCTTCGCGGATGTCGGTATGCGCACGGATATTGGCGCGACGTTGTACCGTACACTTGCCGCATTTGGTTTTGCTGCACTGATTGGCGTGCCGCTGGGCGTTATTCTGGGAAGCAACGAAAAGATTTACCGCAGCCTGGAGTTTCTGATCGACTTCTTCCGCTCTACGCCCTCGTCAGCGCTGATCCCGCTATTTTTGCTGATTTTTGGCATCACCGACGCGAATAAAATTGCTATTTCGGCTTTTGCGGCGGTACTGGTGATTCTGTTCAACAGCGCCTATGGCGTGATGAATGCCAAGAAAACCCGTCTAATGGCGGCACAGGTGATGGGAATCTCCCGCTGGCATATTTTTAAAGACATCATGCTGCTGGAAAGTCTGGCGCAAACCTTTGTCGGTCTACGCACTGGTGTGTCGATGGCGTTGGTGATTGTGATTGTCGCGGAGATGTTTATTGGCTCGGAAACAGGGCTAGGGCACCGCATCATCGATGCGCAGCAGGTGTTCAATATTCGGGATATGTACGCCTCTATTCTTATTACGGGCGCGCTGGGATATCTGCTTAACGTCCTGTTTCTGATTGTAGAAAAAAGAATTGTTCACTGGAGTGGCAAAGCATGATGACACAGAGCATAGCGCAAGTGGAAAAACCGGAGACGGCGCGACCGTCTTATCCGGCACCGAACACCCACGTCACCATTCGCGGGTTGAACAAGTCGTTTGCCGGTCAGCCGCTGTATACCGATCTGAATCTGGATTTGCCGCGCGGCAAGATTGTGTCGATTTTCGGGCCAAACGGCTGTGGTAAATCGACGCTGATGAACATGATTGCTGGGCTGATTCCTGTCGATAGTGGCGATATCTTGTTTGATGGCAAAACGCTGGCGGAAACCCGAATTGGCTATGTGTTTCAAAACTATCGTGATGCGCTTTTTCCCTGGATGAGCGCCTGGAAGAATATTGCCTATCCGCTGGTGCGTAGCTGCATGCGGCAGCAAGACGTTCAGACGCGGATGGATGAACTGATCGCGATGTTTGATATTCGTTTCGATCTTCAGCGTTATCCGTATGAGCTTTCAGGCGGGCAGCAGCAGACGGTCTGTATCATGCGGGCGCTGGCGACGGGGCCAGAGGTGATGTTTTTAGATGAGCCGTTCTCCGCATTGGATTTTGAAATGACGCTGTTTATCCGCGACAAGTTGCAAGAGGTGCAACTGGCGACTGGCGTGACGATGGTCATCGTGTCACACGATTTAGAAGATGCGGTGTTTCTGGCGGATGAAATCCTGCTGCTGACGCGTCGACCGACGACGGTGTCGGAGATTGTGCCGTTTGATTTAGCGCGTCCACGCGGGGCAGAGGCGATGAGCGACCCTGAGTTTATTCGCGTCAAGGCGCACACGCTGGCGGTGTTCAAACGCGAAATGGCCGCATAAACCGCCCGTTCCTCTGCTGCATCCATTTCAGGCACACCAGGCCGTCGCTGGCTTGGTGCGCCTGATACCGACATTCACTCTTCACCCAGCGAACGTGATACGCGTGCTTTTCTTAATACGCCCTGTATGCCGACAAACAGCACGCCGGTTAGCAGCAAGATGGCGATGAGGCCATCGTAGCCGTAAAACGTGATGGCTGCGCCAGAGAACAGTGGCCCGCTGATGCTACCCGCAGACCACACCAGCCCCAGAAGGGAATTCATCACGATCAGTCGCTGACCCGCAAATTTTTGACCCGCCCGTACCAGAGATAGCGTGTAAAGCCCGCCTGCGGCGGCTCCCAGTACGATACAGACGGCAACCAGCAGTGCAGGGGAGGAGAATGAGAAGGTGATCAATACCAGCATCACACAGAACAGGATGCCGCAGCCTATGTGGGTTTTGATAATACCGCACTTGTCTGCCAGCCAGCCAATCGGCGTCTGAAAGACGGCGTCGCCCAGAAAGATGAGTGTAACCAGTAAGATCGCGGACTTTTCGTCTAAACCTTGCTCCATGCTGTAAAGCGGAAAGAGCGCCAGTATGCTGGCATCGAAGAAGGAAAAGCAGAGTACGCCAGAGGCGATGGCTGGGAGAAAAGGGAGAAGATCCCGATAAGACGTTGAAGATGATTCCTCTGTCTGAACCATCGTGGCACAGTTCCTCAGCATGAACGCGCACGCGACGGAAATGCCACAAATCAGCCATAGCGCATAGATTTGCATCAGTTCCCCAGCAGCAATGAGCAGCGGACCTATCAGCTGACACCCGGTGAAAACGGCGGCATACAGCCCCGTCAGCGTCGCTTTGTGTTTGTCTGAAGCCTGACTGGTGACCCAGGTTTCTCCCAGCACGACCAATACCCCCGAGGCCAGCCCGGTTAACAGACGGGGGAACATGAGCGAAACAGGGTGTGACAGCAGGAATGAGGCAACGGTGGATACCGCCAGAATAATCAGGCTGCCGGAGAGCAGATAGCTGGCGTGCAGACGGCGACTGAGCCACGGGGTAACGAATGAAGAGAGCATCATCCCTGCCGCCGGAAGGGCTGCGAGAACGCCGAGTGTTGCCGTGCTGTGCCCGTGCTCGGCCAGCTTCAGGCTGATCAGCGGCAGGGTATACCCTGTCACCAGCCCCACAAGCGAGGCGGCAATAATCATATTCAGTGTCGTGAAATGGGTGTCACGGGAATGTGCTGTCATTGTCTTTCCTGTGCGGGTTTAACAAGCATCTTCAACCCCGGAAAGGCAGGCGGACACTTCCTGCATTAGCCAGGTATGAAATCGTAAGGACTTCTCATTTTGTTCAAGCGGGATGGGCGACAGCAGATAATACGCTGAACCATCCTGCGCAAATCCGTAAGGGGCATGCAGTTGTCCGTTCGCAATCTCGTCCTGCACCATCAGGAAAGACGCCATTGCCATGCCCAACCCCGAGACCGCCGCCTGAATACACAGATAGAAGTGCTCGTAGTCCGCTCTGACGCTGCCTTTGATGGAAACATGCGTCTGCCGTTGCCAAGTTGCCCACGCTTTCGGCCGTGTTCCGGTATAGAGCAAACGCATCCCTTCCAGACTGTTTTTGCGTTCGGTTTTGTCACGGCTTACCGGCCCCATCCATTCGTCGCACACCTTTACGCCATGCGTTTGTGGATCCCAGTGAAAATCGTCACGCCGCAGTGCAAGGTCAACGCCGCTGCGTACAAAATCAATCGGCCCGCCTGCCGCGACCAGATGGAGTTTGATATCGGGATTTGCCTGATTAAACGCTGGTAGCCGTGGAATCAGCCATTTCATGGCAATCGTGGGCTCGCATGACAGCGTCAGCACGTCATCCTGTGCACCTTGCTGTAGACGATAAACTGCCCCTTCGAGCTGCTCGAAAACGGACTGTGTGACCGTATGCAAAGAACGGCCCGCTGCGTTTAAAAAGATCGCGCGGTTACGTCGCTCAAACAGTTCAACCCCCAACGCGTCTTCCAGCAATCTGATCTGTCTGCTGACGGCGCCATGCGTGACATGCAGGGACTCGGCGGCTTTAACAAAGCTACCGGTTTGTGCGGCCGCTTCAAAGAAGCGAAAAGAGGCTAACGAGGGAAGTTTCATATACACGATGAAATTTGACAGATTTACACCAAGATAAATCGCTTTTTTGCCACATGCAAACGCTGAATAATTACACTGCCTTCTGGCGATAAGAGGCGTAATTACCTAAATAGTGAAGAGATATCGCGAGGTCGGCCTCTTTGATAGCCGTGTTGTGTCAATCACCTTTACATTCCTCCCTTCGCCAATCTTTTATCTATCTGTGCAAAATCATCGTGAAAAAAGATGACTTGCCGAACAAGGAAAACGTTAATGAATGAGTTAATTGCCGTCGCGACGATCACCATTTTGGCGGTGATCAGCCCAGGACCTGATTTTGCCATGGTGACCCGCAATAGCTATGCCTTTGGTTCACGGGTTGGATTGTTCAGCGCATTCGGCATTGCCTGTGGTATTCAGGTTCATGTGATGTATACCGTTTTTGGCATCGCCGTATTGATTGTTAACTCCCCGCTGCTATTCATGGCGATGAAGATTCTGGGAGCGTCATATCTGATTTATATCGGGTATAAATCCCTCACCAACACGACAAAAATAACATTGGAAGAAGCGTCCGGCCATGCGCCATCATCGCTTACTGCATTTCGCATGGGCTTTCTCACCAATGCGTTGAATCCGAAAGCGATGTTGTTTGTGGTCTCTACCTACACGCAAGTTGTACAACCCAGTAGCCCACTGAGCCATAATGTTGGCTATGGGTTATTTATGTCTATCGCTCACTGGGTTTGGTTCAGCATCGTTGCGCTGTTTTTTGCTACTCCAGTCATGCGCCGCCGCCTGCTCGACAGGCAACGTCTGGTCGACAAAGGGATTGGCGTTGCGCTGATTGCGTTAGGCGCTTCGCTGGCGTTGACCAAGATAGCCCTCTGATGAATGACGGTGGTGAATAACATCATCTGTAATACGTCATTGATAACGCCACGCTGAACGCTTAATTAGCTGAGTTCCACAGCACTGACTTCCTCCCGACGCTGTGGGACTATCATCAAGTATCAAGTGATTTATCACGCCTTCTCGACATCATGAGAAAAATCAAGCCGCTGTAATTTCCTGTCACCAACGACGCGTGGATGCGGTACTATTCGTCGTCATACCTTTATACCAACGCGTTGATTTTCCTTCTCTATCACAGCGAAAAGACAGTTTAAAATGGAAATTTATCTTGGTTTAGCTCTGGTTGGTCTGGTGGTTATCTGGGCGATTTTTACCTACAACCGATTGATATCTCTGCGACGTTTTAAAGATGAAGCCTGGAGCGGCATTGCGGTGCAGCTAAAGCGCCGGCACGATCTGGCTCCCAATCTTCTGACGTTGGTCAAGCGTTACGCGCAGCACGAAAAAGATCTGCTGGAAGCCCTTTCCCGTCAGCGCACCCGCCAGACTGGCAGCACGCGGCAAATTGCTCAGAATGAACGGGAATACTCAGGGACGCTGGGGCGCTTTTTTGCGCTGGCGGAGGCTTATCCTGACCTGAAATCCAACCAAAACTTCCTCGCCTTGCAGCAATCGCTCTCTGAAATTGAAGAGCAGCTTCAGATGTCGCGCCGTTATTTCAATGCCACGGTGCGGGATTTGAATATTCAGGTGGAATCCTTCCCCAGCCTGTTAATCGCCAACCTGTTCCAGTTTAAAACCGAAACGTTCTTTGAACTGGAGAATCCCGCAGAGGGTGATGTTCCACGGATGGAGTGACGTGATGGCAAGGTGGGTGGATGCGCTGCGCCGCTGCGGCTGGTTGGTTTTACTCGGGTGGAGCGCTCTGGCTCAGGCCAACGCGCTGGATAATACGTTTATCCCCGGGATTAACGTTGCGCCGGGAACGACGGCTTCTCAGCAGACGGCGGACGAACGTATTTTGCTGTTTGATTCGCAGGCTCGCTTTCAGACGGATGGCACCATGCTGGTGGATGAGACCATTCAGGTGCAGTCGACCGGCGAGCAGATCAAGCGAGGGATTTTCCGCACGCTCCCGCTAGTCTGGCATCGGCAGGACGGCAGTAAGTTCCGCCTGACGTACCAGATTACACAGGTGCTGCGAGATGGCGAGCCGGAAAGCTACAGCATCGATCAGGCGGGCGAGCAGATTAAAGTATTGATTGGTCGTGCCGATCGTCAACTGCAACCCGGAGTCTACCGCTACCGTATTCAGTATCAGGTGAGTAACCATTTCAGCCGCTTTCCCAACTGGGATGAGCTGTATTGGAACGTCACCGGCAACGGTTGGAACTATCCCATCAATCAGGTGCGTTTTCGCCTGTATCTGCCGGAGCAAGCGGCGTTTCTCTCCGCCAGCGGTAAAGATACCCGCCTGCAATCGATTGATGTTTATACCGGTCCGGTGGGTAGGAAAGGCGACAACGCCCGCATTCTGGCAGATGGCAGTATCGAGACGCTTGCGCCGCTGCATCCAGGGGAAGGCGTAACGGTCGCCTACACCTGGCCGCGGAGTATTCTGGCTGCCGCTCCTGCACCGCAAGAGGATTCTCTGCTGGGGAGTTGGCTCTCGCCTACGTTGAAAAGCGGGATATTGTGGTTTCCCCCCTTTCTGATCGTGGCTTACTACCTGTTTTGGTGGAGTAAGCATATAACCCCCCTTGGCTTAACGAAACCCGCAGTCATGCCGTTGTATAGCGTTCCCGATGGCATTTATCCCGGCTATGTGCGTTACCTTTGTCAACGAACCTACGATAACGTGGCTTTCTCCGGCGATGTCTTGGATCTGGTTGCCAGGCGTGTGATTGCGCTGACAAAAGTCGTCCATAAGCCGAGAAAAAGCCGAAGTGGTATGACGCAGAGGCGAGAAGAGCAGTGGCTCACTCGCTTACCTGAAAGCGCGTCCATGACGCTGACACCTGAGGATAAACAGCTCCTTAGCACCTTGTTTCCCGGCAAGACAAAGAAACTGGATATGACGGAAAGCAGTATGCGTTCGGCACCAATGCAGAAGGCGCGTAAGGCGCAAGAAGCGCATTATGAAAAAATGCACCCGACGCTGTTCTTATCGATTGCTGGAGCCGTGAGAGTGGGTCTCGCGCTAAGTCTGCTGGTTCCGGTGCTGTACGGTTTTTTCTTCAATCTCTGGACGGCAATCAGTACGGTTATTGGTCTGCCTTTTCTGCTGTTCAGTACGACGCTGTGTCTGCAATTACTGAAATACGCGCGCTATTCTGCGCTGCTAAAGAATAGTGAGAAAAGTAAAGCCTCGCTTTTTCTGGTAGTGGCCGGGTTCCTCTTTACGCTGCCGTTTGGTCTCGGGCTGTTTCGCTTACTGACATCGTCTCAACTGCCGACAGACTATCAGGGAGCCTTATCGGTAAGCCTGTTACTGTGTCTGGGGTTCTTCTGCCTCGTCCCGCGCCATACCCAGAAAGGGTTGAATGGTCTGGCCGTAGCCAAAGGGATGACCTTGTACCTCCGCGCCGCAGAAGAGCGCCGTTATGAAACGTTGTACCCGCCCGATGAGCGAGTGACCCATTTTGAACGCATGCTGCCTTATGCGCTGGCGTTGGGCGTAGGGGAAACCTGGGCCAATACGTTTGCTCAGTATCTGAAAAGCCACCAAATGGTCTCTGACGTGTTCTCCAGTACGCAGTGGGACGGTATTTCCCAGTTCAACAGCGCGTGTAGCGCCTCGTCAAGGATGGTGGTGAACTCCGGTTCTGGCGGGGGAGGCGGCAGTTCCAGTGGTTCGGGCTCTTCCGGCGGAGGCTCGTCGGGAGGTGGTTCCGGTGGTGGCGGCGGCGGCGGTTGGTAAACACATTAATACCGTTCTTTGGGGCAACGTTTCATCTGCGATAAGTAAGGATAAAGAGAAAAATGACGGACAGGCATTCAAACGAAACCGGGGCATTACCACAACACGACCTGCCGATGCGGGATGAATCGCTTACGGCAATCAACAAATGGTTTGATACGCAGGAGCAAAGGGCGGGGCTCGATGAGATTATATCGCGAACAACATTGCAGGCTGGCATCCATGACGATCTGATATTGGATTATGCGCCGGGGCGTACGTCGATATCCTCTGAAGCGAAACCGGATGCTGACGGGCTGTCGCCCGGCAGTCGCAAAGGTGCGCTGAGTGTGGCGCAGATACAGGACAGTATCGTGCCTGTGCTGGCGCAGGCTATCGCGCAGCGTGTTGAGAAACTGGCCGATACGGCGCTGATTGACTACCGGTTTTGTTTTCGGGCTGTATTTCCGGCAACAGAAGGCCGCTTGCTGATTACGCTGTTTACATTCACCAATGAGGTGAAAAAACAGCGGCTACTTAATGCTATTCACGACTATATCGATCGCTATCTTACCCACGGCACTGCGCCAACAGAGAAGTTACAAACTTTCTTTCTGGTTCGTCACTTGTTAGATGCGCATCTCTTTCCTGCGATGGATATCGACAATGTCATCACTCTGCTTGAGCTGATTCAGCAGAAAAACGCAGGAAGTGCGGAATTGTCTGAGCATCGACGCACCATTACCCGTGAGTTAAAAGCGTGGGTGGATCAGCACTTTTTGTTGCGCTATTGCGATGTGTCCAAACCCGAGTATTTTTTTGAACCAGATAGCTATACCCTCAAGCCCGGTATCGCACTGGCGTTACAAGGTTCACAAACGCTTCATCCCGTTGAATTAGTGCTCTATGCGGCAATCATGATTCTGCGCTATGAACCTTCTTACAGTAAGCCGAAGGCTCTGGAATACTTGGATATCGCGAAGCAGTTGGGCTATCCGCGTGCGGTAAGCATGATGGAAGAGGGAAGCGGTACGTTTGAACACGCGCTGATTAATCTGAAGAATGAAGGGGTTGAATGCGTGGCGAATGATGTGTTTGCGACCATCACCGTGCGTATTCGCGAGGAAAGCGCTGAAGCGTATGCGCTGGCGCTGGGCTTCATTACACGCTTACTGACGCTCGGCTTCCCAAAGAGCTACAAGATCGTCCTGAAATCGTCGGTGCGACAGTACCTTCCCATCAAGGGGCTGGCAAAATCGGATACCCATCGTTTTTTTGCTAACGCGTTGCAGTACGCATCGAACTATCCACTGCTTGAGGATTATGCGCGTACTGCGATTGAAGAATTTGAATGGTACGCCGATTCGGAAGGCGAAAAGTGCATTATGCCGGGAAGCTATGCGGTATTCGGGCTGGGTCTGAGCGAGGCGGGATACTTTCCACTCGTCAAAGATTACATGGAAAGTGTGGATGATGAGCATCAATCAGTACAGGATGCGTTCATTCGGGCGTTTTTCGATAAGCATAGCGTGACGGCGCCGAACGTGGCGACGCTGGTTGCCTGTTTGAGCCATGCGACAGAAAGCCTAAAGTTGAATATGTTGCCTGCGTTAGAGGATGACGCGCTGTTTGAACAACTGGTCGAAGAAGTGCGGA
This sequence comes from Pectobacterium sp. CFBP8739, assembly GCF_013449375.1. Lineage (GTDB taxonomy): Bacteria > Pseudomonadota > Gammaproteobacteria > Enterobacterales > Enterobacteriaceae > Pectobacterium. The sequence continues at coordinate 12,026 of NZ_JACDRR010000048.1, forward strand.
TGCGGGAACCCGCCGTGATAGAACATATCTTGTATCTCATCTGGGGCAATACTAAGAAACTCGCCGCATTGGTGAAGAAATCAGAAGCGAAGCGCGGCGCGTTGTTGACGTCACTCATTCAGGCTTCGGCCTAATCGTAAATGTAATAACGACAATCATCGGGGTGAAGCCGCAAGTGCTTAATCCCGTTAAGGAACGTGCTTATGACCGCTATTCTGCTGCTGGACTCGCGTGCCGATGAGATCGGCTCTGTCTTAAATCATAGTGCGCCAGAGCTTGAGCTGGTGCTCTCAAATGGTACGGCGGAGCAGGCGGCGGGCTGTCCGATTTGGCTGGGCGAACCTGATACCGCAGCGGCACTGCTGGCTCAGGGAGCGAAACCGACGTGGCTACAGTCGACCTGGGCGGGGTTCAAGCCGCTGCTGGCCGATGGGTTACCGCGTGATTACCGTCTGAGTCGCGCCGTTGGCGTGTTTGGGCAGCCGATAGCCGAATATGTGATTGCCTATATGCTCAGGCATGAGCTGCGCCTGGGGGAACGGCAAATCAGTCAGGAAGAGCGGCACTGGGATCACCGTTTACCGGGATCGCTGGCGGATAGGCATGTGTTGATTGTCGGTGCCGGAGAGATCGGCTGTGAGGTTGCAGGTTTTCTACGGCCTTTTGGTGTCGAGCTATACGGTATCGTCAGTACTCCTAGACAGCGGCCTGATTTTAAACAGGTTATGAGCTTAGCGGAGCTTCCTGCCGCAGTACCGAAGGCCGACTATGTCATCAACCTCCTTCCCGATACCTCGGTAACCACCGATATCTATGATGCTCGTCTGTTTGCCGCGATGAAGCCTTCTGCGCTGTTCATCAATGTCGGTCGCGGTAGCGCTGTGGTGGATGATGATTTACAGACGGCGCTGCGTGATGGGCAGATTGCAGGAGCGGTGCTGGATGTATTCAGGCAAGAGCCGCTACCGTACAGCCATCCGTTCTGGAACACGCCAAATCTGACGTTGACGGCGCACATTGCTGGGCCGATGGTGCCGAGGCTGATGGGACGATTATTTCTGGATAATCTCTCTCACTTTCAGGCTGATAATACGTTACGTGGCGAAGTGGATTTTAATCGAGAATATTAAATAATAATCAAACTAATTATAAATGAGTGAATTTATATATTTTACAAAAATTTCAATTCTCTCACTTAAAGAATTTCATTTTAACTATTTTTGTAAAAAATTATTGGGATTATATGGTGTGTCGGTGTAATACTACTTCAGCTTCACGTTCAGTATTTGTTAATTATTAAATAATAAGTCTGCGTTCTATTTGATAATCCTCAAGGATAAGGAAATATTGGGATGAAATACCATCGTTTAAATGTATATCTTGCGGCTGCTGGATTGGCATTCTGCATGGGTTCAGCGATTGCTGAAACCAGCGTTTCTGTCGAAGTGAAGGATATTGGGAAACTGCAAAAGAAAGGCACGGTTTCTGTATTTGATGCCCCTAATAGTATACAAGCGCATGCTGCAAGTAATTATAAATTTCATAAAGCGGAAAATGAGGGCGTTGTCGTTATTTCCCCTAATACATCAATTGCGCAGGCTGATGCAAAAAGCGCGCAAACAAAACCGTTATCCAGCACCCAGCCTCTTGCTAATAACGCTGCATTCACTCCGTTGTGTCCGACTCTAGCCGTAAATTCTATTTATACGCTGGACGGGCTGCAAAGTGGAGGCAGCGCCTGTTATCACTTTGAAATCACTCAGCGTTCTAAAACAACCGCTTTTGTCTTAGGCATGAGTCCTGAAACCGATATTGCACTCAGCTTGATGCGCGATGATGGCCAGAATAATGTGACGGCAATTAATTATTCAAATCAAGCAGGGAATGCTGATGAGGCTACATTAGATTTAACTACGCCGGGGCACTATTACTGGTTTATGGAGGCCAATACGGCTGATGGCTCCGCTTTTAACTTTGGTGCGATTGTTAATACGAATGTCGATGACTATGAGTTAAATGATATTCCCTCTCTGGCCACCCCGTTATCTGATAGTCTGAGAGAAATTGAAGGTAACTCGGATAGTGATTCTGATGCGGATTACTACGTCTTTACTGCAACCCGTGGCCAGCATGTTTTACTTCGCTTTGATGGCGTGACGAGCGGAACCAATAACAACTGGTTACTGGCGTCTTCTACTGATGGCGGTAATACCTGGACAACCCGTAATACTGGACAGGAAATTACCATCATTCCATCTCAGCCGAATGAAAAGGTTTTGGTGAGAGTGCTGCCTAATCCATCAAAATTACCGACCGTTTCTCAGAAATATAAACTAACTTTGGGCTCCAAAATTGCTGGATTCACTTCTTCTGTTAAAGGAGAGGATACGGTTCTACGTATTCCAAATGCGGCTCCGACAACTTATGGTTTCATGACTACGCAAGCCTATCGCGATGTTACCTGGAACGTTCGTATTACCGATTCAACTGGAACTGGTATTCCAAATATTATTGCGCTTTTTTACCTCGACCAACGAGAAAATAACGGTAATTTGGAGTTTACCCCGAGTAACGGTCATGGGGCGATAACTGATGCCAACGGAGTTGCATCGGGAACCGTGAAACTGGATGCCTGCCACGCTGATCACACTACGGAGTTCCAAGACTATAGTCAGGGTTATATCAATACGTGGAGAACAACCTATGATGTTGGTGCATGGAAGATCTCTGTCCCTTATCAGTATGATGTTGGTGTAGGTGGTAACTACTCTAAGTACGTCACATTTGGGCACATCTGTAAGCACACCTTGTTGAAAAGCGTAAAATCCTGATACGCAGAAGGCAATGAAATATCAGACCGCCTTAACGTCAGGCGGTCTGGTTGTGGAGGCGGGATCATGGTTTCGCTTCCACAGTGATAACGCGACTTGCAGTTGAGCGATACTGTTTTTCAGTGAAAAGGGCTTGCCACGCTGAGTTGGTTGGTACATAATGCTGTCCGTTGAATCGCTAGGTGAGTAAATAATGATTAAATTCATTAAGTTACATGTGATTCAGCAGGGTTTGATGAAATTTTTATTTCAGTCTGGTTTACTGAAGTAAAAGATAATAAATCCGATTCTCAGCGGGAATAGCTCAGTTGG
>NZ_JACDRR010000049.1 GCF_013449375.1 Pectobacterium sp. CFBP8739
AGACGGTAGCTGTAAGCTCGAGCCGCGCCATCCCTGGCGCGGACGCTTTACACTTCTATTCCATTACTACCGTTTTCGTTTCTTAAACCGGTCTGCCAAAAGGCAGGCACAGTGTTACCACCACCTTCTCATTCACATACTATATCCGCTTTACAAACTACGTCCGCAGCCCACGTCCGCGCTCAATCAGCCACCAGACCAGCAGATAAAACACCACGATAAAGGCAATCAGCACTGACATCGTAAACAGCAGCGGCACATCCTGAATCCCGAGGAAACCGTAACGGAAGCCGCTGATCATGTACACCACCGGGTTCAGTTTAGACACCGTCTGCCAGAACGGTGGCAGCAGTGTCAGCGAGTAAAATACCCCGCCCAGATAGGTCAACGGCGTTAACACAAACGTCGGAATCAGGCTGATATCATCAAAGGTTTTCGCAAAAACCGCATTCAATAAGCCCGCTAGTGAGAACAGCATTGCCGTCAGCAATAGCGTCAAAACAATGACCCACCAGGCATGAACATGTAACGGCACGAAGAACAGCGACACCGCCGTCACCAGAATCCCCACGCACAGACCGCGTGCGATACCACCGCCAACATAACCCGCGATAATCACATGGGTCGGCACGGGCGCAACCAGCAGCTCTTCAATATTGCGTTGGAACTTGGCGCTGAAGAAGGAAGAGGCTACGTTGGCATACGCGTTGGTGATCACCGCCATCATGATCAACCCCGGCACGATAAACTGCATGTAGGTAAAACCGTGCATTTCGCCGATACGCGAGCCAATCAGGTTACCGAAAATAATAAAATACAGCGTCATGGTGATCACTGGCGGCACCAGCGTCTGAATCCAGATCCGCCCAAATCGAGTGACTTCTTTCACCCAGATACTCTGTAGCGCCACCCAATACAAATGCATCATGCCTTTTCTCCCTTACCGCCTGTCCCATTTACCAGCGTGACAAACAGCTCTTCCAACCGGTTCGCTTTATTACGCATACTTAATATCGTTATCCCCTGCGCGTTGAGCTGACTGAATAACGCATTCAGGCCTTGCTCGCGCATCACATCGACTTCCAGCGTTGACGTGTCCGTCAGACGGAAGGTGTAGCCTTCCAGCTGCGGCAGCGGGCTTTTCGCCGCCAGATCGAAAATAAACGTTTCTGATTTCAACTTGCCAAGCAGCTGCTTCATTGAGGTATTTTCCACCAGCTCTCCGCGCTGGATGATCCCGATGTTGCGGCATAGCATTTCCGCTTCTTCCAGATAGTGCGTCGTCAGAATAATCGTCGTACCTTGCGCGTTCAGCTCTTTCAAGAAGCCCCACATGGAACGACGTAATTCGATATCCACACCCGCCGTCGGTTCATCAAGAATCAGCAGTTTAGGCTCATGCATTAACGCACGCGCAATCATCAGGCGACGCTTCATCCCACCGGACAACATCATCGCCTTTTCGCTGCGCTTCTCCCATAAATCCAGCTGTTTCAGGTATTTTTCCGCACGCAACAAGGCATCCTGACGTTTCACGCCATAGTAGCCCGCCTGGTTAACCACAATCTGTAATACCGTTTCGAAGGGGTTGAAGTTAAATTCCTGCGGAACCAACCCCAGTTGGCGCTTCGCATTCACTTTATCCAGCTCAAGGTCATAGCCGAAGACGCGAACGTTACCGGCGGTTTTATTCACTAACGAGCTGATAATCCCAATCGTGGTGGATTTTCCCGCGCCATTTGGCCCCAGTAGCGCATAGAAATCCCCGGCTTCCACGTTCAGGTCGATCCCTCGTAACGCCTTGACGCCTCCCGGATAGGTTTTGGTTAATTGCGCCAGTTCCAGTGCATATGTCATAAGAAATGGATTGCCTTATTATCAGTGAGTTCTACAGATTCAAAGTTATGATGGAGATAAACTATCGTTTTTCAAACGACGCATGTTGCCTTATATTACTCTCCACTGCCCCTTGTTTGTTACAGGTCATTTACTTTCATGAAAGAAATTGAAACGCTCATCGCGAACAACCAACTTTGGTCTAAAACGATGGTGGAAGAGGATCCTGGCTATTTTGAACGCCTGGCGCAGGCACAACGACCCCGTTTTCTATGGATTGGATGCTCGGACAGTCGCGTACCTGCGGAAAGTCTGACCAGCCTTGAGCCTGGTGAACTGTTTGTTCACCGCAATGTCGCCAATCTGGTTATTCACACCGACCTCAACTGCCTGTCTGTCGTGCAATATGCCGTCGAAGTTCTCGAAGTCGAACACATCATCATTTGCGGCCACTACGGCTGCGGTGGTGTTCAGGCTGCGGTGGAAAACCCGGAACTGGGTTTGATTAACAACTGGCTGCTGCATATCCGTGATTTGTGGTACAAGCATAGCTCTCTGCTGGGGGAATTACCTCCCGAACAGCGTCTGAACACGCTTTGTGAAATCAACGTTGTCGAGCAGGTGTATAACCTCGGACACTCCACCATCATGCAGTCCGCATGGAAGCGTGGGCAGAAAGTCACGATCCACGGTTGGGTGTACGGCATTCAGGATGGCCGTCTGCGCGATCTGGAAGTGACGGCGACCAACCGGGAGACGCTGGAACAGCGTTATCGCCGCGCGATTTCCTCTCTGCCCTGATTTACTGCCTGACGCCCACTCGCTGGGCGTCGCTCACGGCATTGGCTTTATCTCGTCATTATTCCTGCGGAACAACCTTGCCGACGTAAGGTAAGTGGCGATAATGTTGGGCATAGTCGATGCCGTAACCCACAACGAACTCATCAGGAATAGAGAACCCCACCCACTCGACTTTCACCGCAACTTCACGGCGCTCCGGTTTGTCCAGCAACGTACAAATTGCCAGCGATTTCGGCTCACGCAGTTGCAGAATTTCCCGTACTCTGCTCAACGTATTACCTGAATCGATGATGTCTTCGACGATCAACACGTCTTTACCGCGAATATCTTCATCCAAATCTTTCAGGATCTTCACATCGCGCGTACTGTTCATACCGCTGCCATAGCTGGATGTCGTCATGAAGTCCACTTCGTGAGGAACGTCGATCGCCCGACATAAATCGGCCATAAAGATAAACGATCCACGTAATAGCCCCACCAGCACCATATCGCTGCCGCTATCACGGTAGTGTTCGCTGATCTGTTGCCCCAGTTCGGTAACCCGCGCCATCACTTCCTGCTCAGAAATCATGACTTCCACGGTATGTTTCATCATACTGATAACTCTTTGAAGTAAGGTATTCAGCACCATCGGTAAATGACAGACTCATTATCGATGATGCGCCAACGCTGATGTTTAAACACACAAACGTTTACATCAGTCTGGGCAATGCCCAGGCGCGCGAAGTATATCAGAAACCAGACCATGAAGGAGACATCATGAGCACGTCATCAGTGGATGTTTGCTACAAAGTGAATGCGCCGCTGGCGGTGGATTACTACCCGAAATTAGGGTTTGAAAAGCACAGTAACACGTGGCTCATGCCAGCGGCAGACCTGCACGAGGCGTAATCATGGCTTTTCAGGGCCGTCAACCGGGGTGCTGACGGCGGGTAAAGCCGGATACAAGACTGGCGGATCCGTCTTAATGCTTAACCGTATCTGCTGCCCCGGTTCAAACCAGTTGCCGGTCTGCACCAACAGCATCAGTTCCCCCAGCTTCACCCGATACAAGTTTGACGTGCCCATAAACAGCCGATCTTCGATTGACGCCGGACCGTCAGGGTCAAGCGCCAGTGCGATATCAGCTGGGCGCACCATCCAGTCGCATTGTGAATCCATCGGCTGATTGAGTGGATGGGTCGCCTGATGATCGCCCAATGGGCTTTGCCATTGGTGGTCGCTCATAATTTTCACAGGTAAATAGTTCGTATTCCCCATGAAATCAGCCACAAAACGGCTATTCGGACGATGGTACAGATCAGAGGGATAGCCCTGCTGCATAATTTTCCCTTCATCCAGCAGAATCAAGTGGTCAGCGCAGGCAAAGGCTTCCTCACGGCTGTGTGTAGCGAAAACCGCCGCAACATGACGCTGTTTGAGAAGCTGCCGCAATTCGGTGATCAGGCGATAGCGAGTTTGGCTGTCCAGACCAGGAAATGGCTCATCCAGCAACAGCAGTTTCGGCTCACAGGCCAGCGCGCGGGCTATCGCCAAACGCTGTTGCTGTTCATTCGATAGTTCGTGTGGATAACGCGCGGCAACCTCATCCAGTTGTAAAAGCGCCAGCATCTCCACACAGATTAGCTTTACCTCACTTTCAGGGCGGCCATATAACCCAAACGCAATGTTGCCTTCCACCGTCAGATGCGGAAAAAGTGCATAGTCCTGAAAAATCAGGCCAACCTGGCGCAGCTCAGGCAAAACATACGCTTGCGGCGAACTGACGGGCTCACCTTCCAACAAGACCTTACCCTGAGTAATCGGCAGCAGGCCAGCTATCACCTGCAATAACGCCGTTTTACCGCAGCCGTTTTTACCCAGCAGGCAGATCGTCTCATCGCCACGTACGGTAAATGAAATATTCTCCAACACGGGAGACTGCTGCAACGTACAACTGACTGCCTGAACGCTCAGAATATCTATCGACGCGGCCATGTGATTATCCTTTTATATTCAGTGCACGATTCAGCCAGAAAACAGGGATCAGCCCCACCGCCACCAGCACCAGCGCAGGAAAGGCAAATGATGCAATCTGCTCATCCGCCGCAAAGCGGAAAACATAGGTTGCCAACGTATCAATCCCGAAAGGGCGCAGCAGCAGTGAGACGTTCAGCTCTTTCATACTTTCCGTAAAAATCAGCAACACCCCGATAAAAAGGCTGCGACGCAACAGCGGAATATGCACGCGTGACCAACGGCTGAGGGGGGAAGCCCCTAGCACAAGGCTCGCACTGTCCAGTGAGCGTGGAATGGCCTCCATGCTGCGCTCAAGGCTGTCCAGCATCAGACGCCCGAATTTAACGCTATAGGCGAGGATAAGAATAAACAGCGAGCCCGCCAGCAAAACTTCCGCGGGAGGTAACCCCGCCGCATTGGCAAACAGATTAATTCCGCTGTCCACCAGCGACAATAAAGTAAACAGTCCGACGGCCAGTACCGCGCCGGGCAAGGCAAAACTCAGGCTGACCAGCCGAACCGGCGTCTGATTGGCAAATATCCCAGCCGTGCGCGTGTAGAAAATAAACGACAGCGCTATCAGCGTAATGATGATCGTCGCGGTGGCTGACGCCAACAGGCTATTCATTACCGCCTGGAGGAACGCCATATCCCATACGGACATTATGTGCTGGAGAGCCAGAAAGAGCAGATACAGCACCGGGAACAAGAATGACAGACAAACGATTCCCCAACAGTAGCCACGCACTACCTTGCTGCGCCACCCATTCAACTCGGGCGGTACTACTGGGGAAGTCATAGCATGTGCCTGATAAATTCGTTGCTTCCGACGCCAGACATTAACCAGAAACATCAAGAGAAAGATTGCTGGCAGAATCAACACACCAAGACGTGCAGCCGCGCCTAAATCGCCTTGCTTCTGCCAGATATCCAGCACCTGTGTCGTCATGGTGGGAATACCAAGGTAAGACGCGGCGCCATAATCCCCCAGCGTCTCCACAACCACCAGCGCGCCCCCACAGGCGATCGCAGGCAGCGCAAGAGGCAAACATAAGCGGCGCAAAACCTGGGAACGCGATTGATTCAGTAAACGAGCAGAGTGAATCAAGCTGGCCGGCTGTTTCACCAGCGCTTCACGCACCAGCAGATAAATGTAGGGATACAACACCAGCGCCAGTATCAGGCTTACGCAACCCAGTGAAACAGGTAGCCCAGCAACGTGTGATGTTACCCATGATGAGACTATCGACAGCCCCCCTTCTTGCAACAACAGCGAAAAGTGCCGTAATACATCGGTATAAAGATAGGCAAGCAGGAAGGCAGGCATTGCAAGCGGCAGGCAAAGCGCCCATTGCAACGCTCGATGGCCGGGAAAGCGGTACATGGCGATAAACCAAGCCGAAGGCAACCCAAACAGTAAGCTAAAGAAAAGCGTACCCAGCACGATAACCGCTGAATGTATCAGGTAGGTGGGTAACCCAATGTGCCATAGTTGGGCGAATCCCATCCCATCGGCAAAAAAAGCCTGATAAAAAACCGTTGCTAAAGGAAGCAGCAACAGTCCCGCCAACAACCAACTACTGACGCGCCAGACACCGGAGATCATAGAATCAAAACTGTATTGGATGAGATCGCTGTTATTAATAACAGAGCCTGACGGCGGCGTCATCGTATCAAACAGCGATAAATGCACTTTAATCTTGCGATTAATACGAGGTGATTTTGATCACCGAACGGCAATAAAATAAAAAATAGCGATTTCAATGTATTACACTTCTCATTTCCCCGCGTCTTCCACCGCTATTTTTTATCGCAATCAGAGGTTTCCCATAAGAAAACTTGGAACCTCATGGGATATCTGTGATAACGTCATCTGACAACATTTGGAACAGGTTCAACCATGAAAAACTCTGCGCTGGCTCTGCTCCTGCTAAGCCTGATGAGCTTCTCTTCCGCCAGCAAGGCGCTGAATGAATTTGAAGCGGAAGATCTGGCCGATCTGACCGCGATCTTTGTTTATTTGAAAAACCACTGTGGCTATCAGGATCTGCCGAATGAGCAGATTCGTCGGACGCTGGTCGCCTTTGCTCAGCAGAACCGCTGGGATCTCAGCAATTACAGCGCCTACGACATGACCGCGATGGGCGAAGACAGCTATCGCGACCTGAGCAAAATCGCTATCCCGACCCCGAAAAAATGCCAGTCTCTGGCACGTAATTCGCTCGGTTTACTTTCCTACGCGCAGTAACGCCTTTCCCCCTCCTCCGCGCTGACTGAAATTTGACCGTGCATGCGGCAAAAGAGTCGGCTATGATAGCGCGCCAATTTTCATGGCTGTTATCGCGGAGGAAGCCCTAACATGTCCCAGAAAGAAATTTGGTATGAAACCCTACATGCCAACTTTGGCCAGTATTTTTCGGTTGATCGCGTGTTGTATCACGAGAAGACCGATCATCAAGATCTCATCATTTTTGAAAACGACGCATTAGGCCGTGTAATGGCGCTCGACGGCGTGGTGCAAACCACCGAGCGCGATGAATTCATCTATCACGAAATGCTCACCCATGTCCCCCTTCTGTCACACGGCAACGCCAAACGCGTCCTGATTATCGGTGGCGGCGATGGCGGTATGCTACGGGAAGTCAGCCGACATCATGGCGTCGAACAGATCACGATGGTGGAGATCGATGCAGGCGTAGTGGAATTCTGTCGCCAGTATTTGCCCAATCACAGCGCTGGTAGCTATGACGACCCGCGTTTTAATCTGGTGATTGATGACGGCGTGAATTTCGTCCGCCAGTGCAGCGACAAGTTTGACGTCATCATTTCCGATTGTACCGACCCCATCGGCCCCGGCGAAAGCCTGTTCACCTCTGATTTCTATCAGGGTTGCGCCCGCTGCCTGAATGAAGGCGGAATTTTCGTCGCACAGAATGGCGTATGCTTCCTGCAACAGGATGAAGCCGTCGGTAGCCATAAAAAACTCAGCCACTATTTCAGTGATGTCAGCTTTTATCAGGCGGCGATCCCGACGTATTACGGCGGCATTATGACGTTCGCCTGGGCCAGCAATAACCCGGCACTGCGTCAGATAGACGCCGCCACGGTGCACCAGCGTTTTGCTCAATCCGGCATCACCTGTCGCTATTACACGCCTGATGTTCATATCGGCAGTTTTGCCCTGCCACAGTACCTGTTAAGCGCGCTACAGAAAGCGCAATAATCCATCACTTAGGGTGATCACATAACCACAAGGGGGTGACGTAAATTGCACAAGCTGAAACTACACGGCTTTAACAACCTGACGAAAAGCCTGAGTTTTTGTATCTACGATATCTGTTACACCAAAACGGCCGACGATCGTGACGGTTATATCGCCTACATCGACGAACAATATAATGCTAACCGTTTAACAGAAATCCTCACTGAAACCTGCTCAATTATCGGTGCCAACATCCTTAACATCGCACGTCAGGACTATGAACCACAAGGTGCCAGCGTGACCATTCTGGTCAGTGAAGAACCCATCGATCCACGAGATGTCGATACCTCTGAACACCCTGGACCACTTCCCAATTCCGTTGTTGCGCATCTGGATAAAAGCCACATCTGTGTTCATACCTATCCAGAAAGCCACCCAGAAGGCGGGCTTTGCACCTTCCGCGCAGACATCGAAGTCTCGACTTGTGGCGTGATTTCACCGCTGAAAGCGTTGAACTACCTCATCCACCAATTGGAATCAGATATTGTGACCATCGATTATCGCGTGCGGGGATTTACCCGTGATGTCAATGGCATAAAACATTTCATCGACCATCAAATTAATTCGATTCAGAACTTCATGTCCGAGGATATGAAAGCGCTCTACCATATGATGGACGTGAACGTGTATCAGGAAAATATCTTCCATACCAAGATGTTATTGAAAGATTTCGACCTGAAACACTATCTGTTCAACGTCAGCCCTGAAGAACTCAGCGCTGCCGAGCGAAAAAGAATCACCGACCTGCTGTATCACGAAATGCAGGAAATCTATTACGGTAGAAATCTGCCGGTAATGTAATCGATACCTCTCCCTTCACAGGGTTGTCTCTTAGTTACATTTTTATGCCGACTAAGAGACGGTTTCGTGCGCGATGGTGTCATCATTTTCATGCTACCCCGTAGCTCGCGCCCGACGCAGGGGCGCTCAATCGCCGCCCCCCTGCGAACCCAGGCTTCCGGCTAAATTATGCCGCTACGCGGGCCATCGGTGTTCATGACCACTCTTCGAGCCGCCAGTGACGCGTTCCCGACGCGGCACTGGCTTTCGCGGCCTCCATGCCGCTCACTCGGTGTTCATGCCCACCGCTGCATAATTTTTACGCCGGATAAGGACAAAACCCATGATGACTCCTTGTATTTATTTACAAGGTACAGCACCTGAGGAAGATTGAGGTGTAGTGAGTTCATCTATTTTTCATTTCTTCGCACACTATTTCGTCAAAAATGATGCGCGCCACATTTATTTATTTCTGCATTTTTTACTTGCATTCTCTACCAGCCTTGCTGCATCAGGGTTCGTGTCAATTGGTATAAGACCAACCAAAAATCATATATCTTGTGTGGTTGATATTTAAAACACCCACATTTAGTATTCTTTGTGTGGCGCTCGCGTAACACGTCGCTACCCAGTGGATCGGTTCGGGTGCATATACCCTGAGGATAGCCGCTCCGACATACTTCTTTCACGCCAAAGGGTAAATACGAATCATGCGTATTACTATTTTCACTAAACCAGATTGTGTTCAATGCAACGCCACATGTCGTGCGCTGGATAAGCAAGGAATTCACTATCAACTGGTGGACTTAACTGAAGATGAACAGGCGTTACAGCAGGTAAGAGCGTTGGGCTATCAGCAGGTGCCCGTCGTGATGACGGCCGACGATCATTGGAGCGGCTTTCGCCCGGATAAGATCAGTTCTCTGAACGCCGCCCTGCAATTGCAGTAAGGGGGCAATATGAACCCGCTGGTCTACTTCTCCAGCCAGTCGGAAAACACGCATCGCTTCATTTCAAGGGTGGGCTCACCCGCCCTGAGAATCCCGATAGCGACAGAACAGCCTGCATTGAAAGTTGATCGCCCCTATATCTTGGTTGTCCCCAGCTATGGCGGAGGCAGCACGAAAGGGGCTGTGCCGCGTCAGGTCATCATCTTTCTCAACGATCCGCACAATCGCGCTTACTTGCGCGGCGTGATTGCCGCAGGCAATACCAATTTCGGTGCAGCGTACTGCATCGCCGGTGACATCATTGCGCAGAAATGTCAGGTGCCTTACCTGTACCGCTTTGAATTGCTCGGCACGGCAGAAGACGTTGCAAACGTGCGTAAGGGAGTAACTGAATTTTGGCAACAACAGACCACGTGAGTGCAAAGGCAACCAAGGCCGACGCAGATGCCCACTCGCTCGATTACCATACACTCGACTACCATGCGCTGAACGCGATGCTCAACCTCTACGACGCAGAGGGGAATATCCAGTTCGATATGGATAAGCTCGCGGCACGCCGTTATTTCCTACAGCATGTAAACCAGAACACCGTGTTCTTCCACAACCTGGAAGAAAAGCTGCGTTATCTGGTGGAAGAAGGCTACTACGAAGCAGACGTGCTGGATCAATATCAGTTCGATTTCATCAAAAGCCTTTTTCAGCAGGCTTACGCTCACAAATTCCGCTTTCAAACCTTCCTGGGTGCGTTCAAATACTACACCGGCTATACGCTGAAAACCTTTGACGGCAAGCGCTATCTGGAGCGCTATGAAGATCGCGTCTGCCTCGTGGCATTGACCCTCGCCAAAGGGGACACCGCACTGGCTAGCGCGCTGGTCGATGAAATCATCAGTGGACGCTTCCAGCCCGCGACCCCCACGTTCCTCAACTGCGGAAAAAAGCAGCGCGGCGAACTGGTCTCCTGCTTCCTGCTGCGCATTGAAGACAATATGGAGTCGATTGGCCGAGCGGTTAATTCCGCGCTTCAGCTCTCAAAACGTGGCGGCGGCGTGGCTTTCATGCTCAGTAACATCCGCGAAACCGGTGCGCCGATCAAACGTATCGAAAACCAGTCGTCCGGCATTATCCCGATCATGAAAATGCTGGAAGATGCCTTCTCCTACGCTAACCAGCTTGGAGCGCGTCAGGGGGCAGGTGCAGTGTACCTGCATGCACATCACCCAGATATTCTGCGTTTTCTGGATACCAAGCGGGAAAATGCCGATGAGAAAATTCGCATCAAGACGCTGTCTTTGGGGGTGGTCATCCCCGATATCACGTTCCAGTTGGCGAAAAATAATCAGGTGATGTACCTGTTCTCGCCTTATGACATCGAGCAGGTTTATGGCGTGCCGCTGTCGGAAATTAGCGTCACCGAGAAATATCACGAGATGGTGAACGACAAGCGCATCCGCAAATCCCAAATTAAGGCGCGCGAATTCTTCCAGATCCTCGCCGAAATCCAGTTCGAGTCCGGCTATCCCTACATGATGTTTGAGGATACCGTGAATCGCGCAAACCCGATTCACGGCCGCATCAATATGAGTAATCTGTGCTCTGAAATTTTGCAGGTCAACGACGCCAGCCTGTACGACGACGATCTTGGCTATCGCCACATTGGCAAGGACATTTCCTGTAACCTCGGCTCGATGAATATTGCCAACGCAATGGCCTCGCCCGATTTCGGCCAGACGGTTGAAATGGCGATCCGCGCGCTGACTGCCGTTTCCGATATGAGCCACATCCGTTCCGTACCGTCCATTGAGAAAGGCAACGACGAGTCACATGCGATTGGCTTAGGCCAGATGAACCTGCACGGCTATCTGGCGAAAGAACGTATCTTTTACGGTACAGAAGAAGCTGTCGATTTCACCAATATCTATTTCTACACCGTCGCTTTCCACGCGATTCGGGCATCGAATGCGTTAGCAATGGAGCGAAATCAGCGCTTCTCTGGCTTCGAACACTCCAAATACGCCACGGGCGAGTATTTTGATAAATACATTGAACAGCGTTGGGAACCTACAACGGCACGCGCCCGTGAACTGTTTGAACTGGCTGACATCGACATTCCCACTCAACAGGACTGGGCAGCGCTGCGCGAATCCGTGATGGCACACGGCATTTATAACCAGAACTTGCAGGCCGTGCCACCGACCGGTTCAATTTCGTATATCAACCACTCGACGTCCAGTATTCACCCGATTGTGTCACGCATCGAAATTCGTAAAGAGGGCAAGATCGGCCGCGTCTACTACCCTGCCCCGTATATGAACAATGACAATCTGGAGTATTACCAGGATGCCTATGAAATCGGGCCGCAGAAGATTATCGACACCTATGCCGCCGCCACGCAGCACGTCGATCAGGGACTGTCGCTGACGCTGTTTTTCCGTGATACCGCCACGACGCGTGACATGAATAAAGCGCAGATCTACGCCTGGACCAAAGGCATTAAGACTATTTACTACATTCGCATACGGCAGATGGCGCTGGAAGGCACCGAAGTTCAGGGCTGTGTGTCCTGTGCGCTATAAGCCATCGCGGAAGGAAATCGAAGCATGACCGCACTCTCTCGCGTCCAGGCGATTAACTGGAACAAAATTGAAGACGATAAAGATTTGGAAGTCTGGAACCGCCTGACCTCTAACTTCTGGCTACCAGAAAAGGTGCCACTGTCGAACGATATTCCGTCCTGGAGTACGTTGAATGCCCGCGAACGTCAGTTGACGATTCGCGTCTTCACTGGACTAACGCTGTTAGATACCATCCAAAATACGCTGGGCGCACCAACACTCATGCCCGATGCTTTGACGCCACATGAAGAAGCCGTGCTGTCTAACATCAGCTTTATGGAAGCGGTGCATGCCCGTTCATACAGCTCTATTTTCTCGACGCTGTGTCTGACCAGCGAAGTAGATGATGCCTATCGCTGGAGTGAAGAGAATCCGGTACTACAGAAGAAGTCCGACATTATTCTGTCGCACTACCGTAGTGACGATCCGCTGATGAAGAAAGTCGCTAGCGTGTTTCTGGAGTCATTCCTGTTCTATTCTGGATTCTACCTGCCGATGTACTGGTCAAGCCGCGCCAAGCTGACCAACACGGCGGATTTGATCCGACTCATCATCCGCGACGAAGCGGTACACGGCTACTATATCGGCTACAAATTCCAACGCGGGTTGGCGAAGGCCGATCCCGCTCGTCAGCAACAGGTGAAGAATTTCGCCTACGATCTGCTACAGGATTTGTACGACAATGAGGTGTTGTATACGCAGGAACTGTATGACGGCGTAGGCTGGACGGAAGATGTGAAAAAATTCCTTCACTACAACGCGAACAAAGCGCTGATGAATCTAGGCTATGAAGCGCTGTTCCCCGCCAGCATGACGGATGTGAATCCCGCAATTCTTTCGGCGCTATCGCCAAACGCGGATGAGAACCACGATTTCTTCTCTGGCTCGGGTTCATCTTATGTGATCGGTAAAGCCGTCAACACCGAAGACGAAGATTGGGATTTCTAAAAAAACGGCCGCTGTTTTTCAGGCGGCCGCATTTTTCTATAGCCGCTTATCTACAGTCTTTTTCGATAAACCCAGAAATGAAAAACCCCTGAATCATTGCTGATTCAGGGTCTTCATAATAAGTGGCGGAACGGACGGGGCTCGAACCCGCGACCCCCTGCGTGACAGGCAGGTATTCTAACCAACTGAACTACCGCTCCACTCATGCTCACTGAGCGGGATGAATACTAAGATGATGGCACTATTACGTCAATGCTTTTTATAACTAACCGTTTCTGTTTGCTTATAATTTCATCTTACTGATTATTCTCTCGCCCGTGGTGCGCGCGAGCGCTCTATTTCACTACATAAAGGTCAGCGCTCCGGCGATATTATTCAGCCCGCCACAGGCAGCTACCGCCTTTTTTCGCAATTAAATCCAGACGCTGTTCATGTGCTAACAGTTCAGCCTCATCTGCATAAAGCACCTTTAACGCCGATTGAGGACGAACAATTCTCTGGATCGTTTCAGTATTCTCATTCTTCTGCTGCGTCTCACCTTCCATCGAGAAAGTCAGAGACGTCTGGCCACCGGTCATCGCCAGATAAACTTCCGCCAGAATCTCGGCATCGAGCAATGCGCCGTGCAGCGTGCGCTTGCTGTTATCTATCTGATAGCGATCGCAGAGCGCATCCAAACTGTTGCGCTTACCGGGAAAGATCTTCCGCGCCATAAGCAGGCTATCGGTGATCTTACAAAACGACTCAGTCTTGGGAAGATCTCGGTTTAGCAACCGAAATTCGTAGTCCATAAAACCGATATCAAACGTCGCGTTATGGATGACCAGTTCCGCGCCACGGATAAAATCGAGAAAATCATCCACGATGTCTGCATATGTCGGTTTGTCGGCAAGAAACTCATCGCTGATACCGTGTACGTTATACGCTTCGGGATCGACTAAACGATCGGGTTTGATATAGACGTGAAAATGGCGGCCAGTCAGGCGGCGGTTAATCACTTCGACCGCACCGATCTCGATAATTTTATGCCCTTCGTAGTGAACGCCCAGCATATTCATACCGGTGGTTTCTGTATCCAGGACGATTTGTCGCGTAATTTCAGTGCTCATCGTTTTCGTTTATGTCAGACTTGCCGTTTTTACCATAAGGGAGAGTCTACCAGAGATGCGCAAACAGGTAGAAATTTTCACCGATGGATCTTGCCTCGGTAATCCCGGCCCCGGCGGTTATGGCGCCCTGCTGCGCTACAAGCAGCACGAAAAACCGTTAAGTGCAGGCTATCGTCTTACGACGAATAACAGAATGGAGTTGATGGCCGCTATTGCAGCGCTTGAAACGCTGACGACCGAGTGTGATGTGGTACTCTGCACTGATAGCCAATATGTTCGTCAAGGGATCACCAGTTGGATTCATAACTGGAAAAAGCGAGGTTGGAAAACCGCCGACAAAAAACAGGTCAAAAACGTCGACCTTTGGCAAAGGCTGGATACCGCGATTCAACGCCATTCCGTACGCTGGGAATGGGTAAAAGGACACGCAGGGCACCCTGAAAATGAGCGCTGTGATGAACTCGCTCGCGCCGCCGCAAGTGCGCCAACGCTTGATGACACGGGTTATCAGGCTGAGTAAATCACCGTAGGCGTCCACCTCATCTCCGATATATCTTTGTTGCGCCCACCGTGCGGCGCACAGATGCTTTACGCAACCGTGTCCTCATCGGCGTAAACGTCAGTGGAATCGTGCGCTTTCGGGCAATAATCAGCGTCAGGCACCCTAGTATCGGAATATGTTTATTCAGCTTCCCTTTATTTCTTCGCCATGGCGTAACATGAAAATGCGTCTGATGAATAACCTCATAGTTCAAGAGCCCCAGCCAGTCCGTGATACGCATTTGAGTAAACATGCGGCTGCAATAGGGATGCTTTCTATTGAGTCTGGGGATCAGTTTACCCAGGCCAACCAGACTGATCGGATTAAACGTGCTCAGGATTAACCAACCATCGTCGACCAAAACACGATCAACTTCGCGCAAAACACGATGCGGATCAGATGAATAAGATAGTGTTTGAGCGAGCAGACAGGCATCGATCGACTTTTCAGAGAAAGGTAATTGATGAGCATCAGCCACGACCTGAAGATTATCACCGAGTGGTGCCACGTTAACCTGATGCGCAATCGCGCACTCCGTGATGTGGATTTCCGCACTCAGCGCCCCGACCTTGATAAGATGGAAGCCAAAGAGTTTTGGCCACCATGGCAATAAAGCTAACTCCAGCGACTCGCGATAAAACTGCCCGCAGGTGATATCATCCCATGAATCAGGTGCAACAATGGTCTGAGGGATTTGTGCCGATTTCATCTTCTGTTCTTGTCCTCAGGCTACTCGCAAAAAGAGGTGATGAATGAATCTTATCAGTATCCCCGCACTTCAGGACAACTACATTTGGCTATTGAGCAATAAAGAAAACCACTGCGTAATCGTCGATCCTGGTGAAGCGCCCCCAGTGCTTAAAGCGCTCGATCAACATGCACTTTTTCCTGAAGCCATCTTACTCACTCACCACCATAACGACCATGTAGGGGGCGTCAGTGAACTCCTCAGGCGTTACCCTAATCTTCCTGTTTTTGGCCCAAAAGAAACCGCTAAATGTGGCACAACCTGCCTGGTTGAGGAAGGAAATACCGTCTCTTTGTTAAATTCGGAATTTTCTGTAATTGAGGTTCCAGGACACACATCTGGTCATATTGCCTACTATAATGTGCCATTTTTGTTCTGTGGCGATACACTATTTTCAGCGGGATGCGGTCGTATTTTTGAAGGCACACCGAGACAAATGTATGAATCAATTCAGAAAATAGCAGCTTTTCCTGATGACACGGTAGTGTGCTGTGCGCATGAATACACGCTATTAAACTTAAGGTTTTCTAATACTATATGGCCTGAAGATCAGAGTATTGAAGCTTATCTCCATGAAATCAGTCAGATACGAGAAAAATTGCAGTCTAGCTTACCAACAACATTAGGACTGGAGAGAAGAATCAACCTATTTCTTCGCTGCCATGAATTTGATTTAAAAAGAAAATTATCAAAAGAACCTGAAAATATAGAGAATTGGCAAGTTTTTGAGATGCTACGCAGCAAGAAAGACTACTTCTGAAGGTTTAGGTTGTGCTATTCCTCTAATCAAAGTATCCTTGCTCGTCTTTTAAGCAAACTATTGACCAACATATGAAGGCTAAAGCGATAATCATCGCCTCAGTCTTGCTGTCGGGTTGTCAGGTTTCACCATATGACACCTCGCAACCCAAGCAGCATGCACAGAGTTTGTCTTCGGCAAGTCAAAGTGAAGCAGGAAAGTACACAGATGGTCGAGAGGCCTCAGCGCGATGGTTAGATGACGATAGCCTTGTGCAACGAGATCTGTGGAACTTCATTGGCGACGAGCTGAAGATGGAGGTTCCGGATAACGCCCGGATCCGCGAGCAAAAAACGCGTTATTTGAAAAATAAGAGCTATCTCCACGATGTAACATTACGGGCAGAGCCGTACATGTACTGGATAGTCGAGCAGATTAAGCAACGTAAAATGCCGATGGAACTGGTACTGCTACCCATAGTGGAGAGCGCTTTTGATCCAAGTGCCACATCATCCGCCAATGCCGCTGGGCTATGGCAGATTATCCCTGGTACTGGACGTAATTATGGTTTGAAACAGAACCAGTGGTACGACGGACGTCGCGACGTGATTGCGTCTACGACGGCTGCACTGGATATGATGCAGCGGCTCAACACCATGTTTGATGGCGATTGGTTATTAACCGTTGCTGCTTATAACAGTGGTGAAGGTCGTGTCATGCAGGCCATGAAAGCGAATAAAGCGAAAGGGAAATCAACCAGCTTCTGGGCGCTGGCGTTACCGCGTGAAACGTCAATTTACGTTCCTAAGATGCTGGCCTTGAGCGATATTCTGAAAAACAGTAAGAAGTACGGCGTGAGTCTGCCGCAACCCAATGAAAGCCGCGCATTAGCAAAGGTTGAGTTGGGACAGCAGATAGAATTGACACAAGCCGCAGAGATGGCCGGTCTGTCGCTGAATAAGCTGAAGAGCTATAACTCAGGCTATAAACGTAATGTTACCGCACCCAATGGGCCACATTACATTATGGTTCCTAAAGCTCACGTTGAGCAGTTGAAAGATTCACTGGCTGATGGTGACATCGCAGCGATTCAACCAACACGCTTGGCACAAACACAGGCAACGCCAGCATCACAGCAGTATAAGGTACGTTCAGGTGATACCTTATCGGCAATTGCGGCACGGCTTAATGTCAGCACAAAAGATTTGCAGAGCTGGAACAATCTGCGTAGTGCTGGTGCGCTCAAGGTTGGTCAGACCCTGCAAGTTGCTAAAGCGTCAGGCAATAGCAGCTCTATCACCTATCAAGTTCGGAAAGGTGATTCGTTGGCAAGCATTGCTAAACGCCATGGTGTAAATATCGCTGATGTGATGCGCTGGAATACGGTTATCAACAAGAATGCCAACATCCAGCCAGGCGATCGTCTGACGCTTTATGTGAGCAGCAATATAAAGCCTGATTCTTAACGTCATATCTGAATCAGTAACAAGAAACAGCCTTCCTATAAATGTAGAGGGCTGTTTTTTTTATGGCGATTAAACCAAGCTAAATTCGACGAGCAGTGGGTTGTGATCTGAAGCTTGGGTCACCAAGACGGAAGACTGGTTTACGACCAGTTCACGATAAAAGACGAAATCTAGCGGTCGACCAAACGCCTTGCGCCGCTGGTCATCAACGAAAGATACTTCCTGTAACCCCATCCTTGCCGCAAATCGGTTAAGTGCGTTAATACGCTGCTGACTCCACGCATTAAAATCTCCAGCCATAATAGCCGGCCCTTGATGATGGGCGAGTTGTTCCCCAATTGCAGCTAACTGCTTGGTATACACCTCAACACCAAAACTAAAGTTAACCGCATGGATATTGATAACCATCAGTTTCTGCCCATTCTGAAGCGCATAGACCGTCACCAGAGAGGACTTGGCCAAACGCAGCAAAGGCTCTCTTTCACGTAAAGGACAGCAATACACCGGCTGAGCCGCTGACAACGTCATCACACCAGATGGATGTTGTGGAAGAATAATCGCAGGCACTTGATCGGCGGAAAGGTAGTTACTGGTTGCAAAACGGATGAGATCTGGTGTACTTTGCGCCTCCTGCAACAGAACTAGTTGAGTATCCTTACCGAAATTTTGTAGGACAGAAAGCCAATTCGTTCGTTGTTGCTTGAAAATATTCCACACCATTACGCGTAAAATATCGCCCTCCAGCAACAATGAGCCTGTCGGTAGAGCTTGCCCCAGATAATGCATTTCCCGAGGAGGAAAGATACGTTCAACCGGTTGGCCGGCAACATACCTCATTGCATAGGTTTTTTTCCGCACACCTTACCCACTATCAATTTCAATGCACTAAATACCCTATCAAAAAAGAGCTCTCTTCTGTTATAAGAATTTTATCGCAGACTTGCAATGTACGATCGGTGATAGGGAAGGAAAAAATAATGGGCAAAACAGAAAGTAGAGGAAGATAGGAATCCATATAAAAATGCGAATGCCAAGATATGTAAAAAGCCCTAAGCGTTAACTTAGGGCTTTTTACATAATAAGTGGCGGAACGGAC